>CAZSLT010000007.1:0-36367 GCA_964607595.1 uncultured Phycisphaeraceae bacterium | reverse complement strand
TGAAGTGCTGCATCTGCTCAAGCAGCGCCACATCCTGCATCAGCACCGGGCCGCGTGGCCCGGCGGTCAACGCCTGCTGCACACCGATCGGCGCGCCGTTCGCCGTGGTGAGCACGGGGCAATGGGGCCTGTTCGACGACGGGGTGTGATGACCGTTCTGCATGGCTTGTGGCCTCCGCTCTTGAATGACTCATTGTTGCCGCGCGATTGTGCGCGATGGGCTATCATCCGTCCAACCGATCAGTTCGATGAGTCCGATCAGGAATCCATATGGAACTCAGCCACCTCGCCATCGCCGATCTCCAGGCCGTCGCCGCGGTCGCCGAGCACGCCCACTTCGGCCGCGCCGCCGAGGCCCTCCGCCTGGCCCAGCCCACACTCTCGGCCCGCGTCCAGAAGTTCGAACGCGTGCTGGGGGTCACGCTCTTCGAGCGATCGGCACGCCGATTCCTCGTCACGCCGGACGGCCAGCGGCTCCTTCCGCTGATCCGCGAGACCCTGGCCGCCGCCGAGCGCCTCGGCGCCAGCGCCGACGCGTCCGCCGCCGATGAGGCCCGCCGACCCCTCCGGCTCGGCGTGATCCCGACCCTCGGCCCGTATCTGATGCCGCATCTTCTCCTGCCGCTCCGGCGACGACGCGGGCATCCGATGCCCGAACTTCAGATTACCGAGCAGACCACGCACGAACTCGTCGACGCACTCCTCGCCGGCACGCTCGACGCCGCGCTGCTCTCCATGCCGATCAGGAACGACTCGCTCGAGTGCATCCCGCTGTTTGACGAGCCGTTCCGCCTCGTCGCACCGCACGGCGCCCCGATCCTCAAGACCGACCGCCTCGTCCCCTCGCGCCTCTGCGCGTGCGACATGATTCTTCTCGAAGAGAGTCACTGCCTTCGGGATCAGGCCATCGCCGTCTGCTCCAAGCGGGGCGGGGCGTCGCCCAGACTCGTCACGACGAGTCTGGAGACGCTGAAGTACATGGTCGCGGCCGGCGCGGGGTACTCGCTGCTGCCCGCGCTGGCCGCGTCGATCCCTAAGGGCCTCGGCGAACTCGTTCGACTGCGCGATTTCGACGAGCGGACCCCGTCACGAAGGGTCGCGTTGTGCGTCCGCCGCGCGATGTCACGACGGGCGGGTGTCCTGGATCTCGCCGATTTCATCCGCGCGCAGCCGCCGCCGGGCGTGTCGGTCGTCCCCGGAACGGAGAACGGGCGCAGGCGAGGAGCCGGACGGTCATAGCGAACAATCGTTGCCGGGAGATCCTCGCGATGCATCCGGCGACGGTAGCGCCGGATCATGTTCCGGTTTCTCACGGCATCGGGAATGCCGTGGCGAACCCCGGCACCGCCATGACCGGGTCGGAATAGGGCGGGAGTTCCGGCCGCCGAAGCGCTTCGCACGCCTTCTCCGAGCCGAGCGCACAGGCACGCTCGATCATCGAACGCGCTTTCTCGAAGCTTGGGCGGGTGCCCACGCCGTCACGGTACATGTAGGCGATGTACCAGCAGCTCTCGGCATCGCCATCCTGCCCCGCTCGCGCGAGCGTCGGAAGCAACGGACGGACATCGTACCCGGTGAGGACTCCCGACAGCGCGATCCGCGCCAGCCCTTTGACGGCGTACAGGTCGTCAAATCCGCATCGCTCGTAGAACTCGATCGCTCGGGCCTTGTCGATCGGGCGGCCGAGCCCGGACTCGTACGCGAATCCGAGCAGATAGCAGCTCCGCGCGCTCCCGCCCCCCAGGCAGTCTTGTTCGAGCAGATCAAAGGCGCGCTCCACAACCTCGTCCGACAGCCATTCCCGCAGGAACAGGAACTGAATCGCCACATTCACGCACCCGCTCTCATCCCCAAGTGCGCATGCATCCGCGAAGTGCTTCGCGGCCGCGGCGTGGTTCTTCTCGACGATCTCGCCCTCCATGCAGATCAGCCCGAGTTCGTTGAACGCCGCCCCGGAGCCGTCCACCGCCTGCGAACCGGCCGCGACCACCAGCCCCCGCCCCGCGTACGGCCTGTCCTCGGCGTACGCCTGTTTCCAGAACGGGATCGAGTTGCCGGGGTGCGGCGCCTCGACAAAGCCGGTCGCCTCGATCGCGACAAAGAGCGCCGCCCACAGCCCCATGTGGACGAGGTTCATCCGCCCCGGCCGGACGGACTGCTCCCAGGCGCGGTTCAATCGCCCGATGATCCCGGTGCGCATGAGCCGGTCGATCAGCGGCACGCACAGATTGAGAATCGGCACCGGCAGCAGCTTGTCCCAGAAAGTCGGCACGCCGTTGAGGTCCAGCACGCGGAAGAGCACGAGGTAGCCCAGGCCGTACAGCACGCCGAAGATCACGCGGCCCGCGTTGGTCCGGGGCGAGGTCGCCGGGTCGGTCACCAGCAGATGCAGCCCAAGGAAGATCGGCGCTGCGATGTTGATGTTCACGAAGTAGTACACGCCCGTGAACTCGGTGTACGCGAGGTTGAAGAGCACGATCGTGGCGGTCGCGGCGACTGTCATCAGTGTCACATGGAACAGGTACTGCACGACCAGCCCGCCGAGGAAGATGACGACCATCATGTGCGGCACTTCGAAGAACTGCGCGATCTCCTTGCCCATCGTGTAATCACGGGTCGTGCCCATGCCGATCAGCGCCACCGCGAACACGAACTGCCCGAACGCCGAGGGGTTGAAGATGTGGGTGCGCCTGCCCTCACGCTCCCAGGTGATGAACTGCTTGGCCAGGGCCCCGATGGTCAGCATGAGGAACTGGAACACATAGAAATCGTGCCGGAACCACAGCAGCAGATTCGTGCTGATCACGATCGGCAGCGGGCCGAACCCGAGCCGCCAGGTGCGTCCCCGCGACCACGACAGCAGCGCATCAAGGGCGTAGAAATACACCGCCTGCGCGACGATCAGCGGCAGTTCGGCGTAGACCTCGCGCCAGTACCAGCCCCAGTACAACAGGATGCAGCTCTGCACCCCCGCCTGCACGAAGTGCGCCTTGACCGGCAGATACTGCACCCGGAACACTCGCCCGCGCCGCCCCGCCACCGCCCACAGGATCAGCGCCCAGGCGAGCACCGCCCCCGAAACCCCCGCGAAGGTCCACACCAGCCGCGGGTTGTCGCGGACCGGCGGCGCGAGCACGAACGCGAACAGGAGCGCGGCCAGCGCGACCGGAACCAACGGGAACCGATGACGCCACCGCGTCGGCAACGGCCCGTGGGCGTCGGGCGCACCAGCCGCGCCGAGAAGCCGCGTCGGATCGGCGGTGGCGTCGGGGGTGAATGCGGCGGGCGGCGGTGAACTCATGTGAATCGGTGAGTGTATCGGCTCAAGCCGGCGCATCATCGCCACCGATGCCGGCAACCCGCTCAGTGTGGGAAACCGTTGGCGGCACAACACGGGCGGGGGTGGGGGGACACGGTGGTCGAAAACTGAATGATGCCCGAGAACGCCCTCCGAACCCGAACATCCCGGAATCTCTGGCCGGTTGTGCCCTCCAGAACGCTTGGTCAGGTAGACGGCGTCGGCCGCGGCATCCTTGTTGGATACCCGCCGAGCCCACCGGGTGGCCCCATAAGCGCTCCAGAGGAGTCCTCCATGCGTTCCCAGAAGGTCGTGTTCGCCGGTCTATCACTGCTCGTCCTCGGCGCCATCGTCACCGCGGGCAACCTCACGCCCCCGGCCGGGCCGGTCGCGCCGACGATGAAGTCGCTCGATCAGATCGAGCCGCGGACCCCGCTGAGCCAGTTGACCGCCCCCGGCGATGCCGACAGCCAGTTCCGCATCACCCAGCGCGGCTCCTATTACCTCACTTCGGATATCACCGGCGTCGCCGGAAAGAACTGCATCGAGATCGCCAGCCCCGGCGTCATCCTCGATCTCAACGGCTACCGGCTCGAGGGCGTCACCGGCTCGCTCAGCGGCATTATCACCATCCACGACCATGGCACGATCCGCAACGGCACCGTCCACAACTTCACCGTCGGAATCGACGCCTACGAAGCCGTCGGGATCCGCCTGCAGAATATCTCCTCCACCAGCCACGACGGCGCCTGCTTCCGCGCCAGCGTCGCCGCCATCATCGAGAACTGCACCGCCGAATACGGCACCATCGGGTTCGATGTCTTCGAGAGCGCCACACTCACCAACTGCACCTCACGCTACGCCGAGGACTACGGCTTCGAAGTCGAGGACGGATGCACGCTCACCAACTGCACCGCGGTCAACGCTGAGTCCGGATTCCTCATCCACGGCCCCTGCGTGCTCACCAACTGCACCGCCCAGAACAATCAGGCCTCGGGGTTCCGGGTCGAAGAGTCGAGCGTGCTCACCGACTGCACCGCATTCGAGAACGGAAGTGCAGGATTCACCGTGATCGCGCGCACGCGCCTGACGAGGTGCAACTCCCGCGCCAACCTTTATGGATACTACGCCACCGAGGCGAACTCCATCATCGAATGCACCGCGTCCGCCAACACCAGCGTCGGCATCGTCATCGCCGGCAACTCCAACACCGTCGAACGGTGCACCATCCACGAGAACGCCCAGACCGGCCTCTTTGTCTCCAGCGGCGTCGGCAACAACATCGACTCCAACCTGCTCTCCTACAACGGCTTCAACGGGGTGGCGACCGCCACCGCGGACAACCTCGTCGTCCGCAACCGCGCTCGCGGCAACAGCAACTCCAACTACTCACTGGTCGCCGGCACCGAGTACGGAGTCATCCTCACCAACCCCGGCGCCGGCTTCACATCCTCCGCTGCGTGGGCGAACTTCGCGTATTGATCACGATCACGCTCGGTCCCCTCGTTCCCGCGAGGGTCCTCAAGAGGGCCGTCCCGCTGCGGGAGGGCTTGCCCTGCGCGAGGGTCCGAGTGACATTATCGCGTCCGGATCGCTCCGGACCGCCGCCGAGCCGCCAGAGGGGGCACTTCCCCCGCGATCGCTCGGCGCCGACGCTCGTACACGCCGCAGAAGGGACCATCCATGACCGTGCTCGCATCCGAAACCGTCAGCACCACCGGTGGCCGCGAGGGCCGCGCGATCAGCGCCGATGGGAAGATCAACCACGCGATCTCACCGCCCGGATCAAACGGGCCTGGGACAAACCCGGAACAGCTTTTCGCCGCGGGGTACTCGGCGTGTTTCGGCGGCGCGATCGGGGCGGCCGCGGCACTCGCCAAGACACCGCTCAGCGCCAAGGCCATCAAAGTGACCGCGACCGTCAATCTCAACAAGGACGACTCCGGCTACTCGATCTCGGCCACGCTGAACGCGGAAATCACCGGCGTCGAGCAGGCTCAGGCCGAGGCGCTCGTCGCCAAAGCGCACACACTTTGCCCGTATTCCAGGGCGACGCGCGGAAACATCGAGGTAACGCTGCAGGCGAACGGCAAACCCGTCCGCGCCTGAGACGATCGGCGCGCCATCCCATGAGGGCATTGATCGTCCGGCGCGTGCCCCGACTCAAGAGGGATCGTCGATGGAAAGCACCCGATACAGCCGACTCAAGAGTCGCGAACTCACACTGACCGACTACCTCGCGATCGACAGAACCGTTCTGGCCAACGAGCGGACCGCGCTCGCCTACGCCCGCACCGTCCTGGCGATGGTTGTCATCGGCGGCACCTGCATCAAACTATTCGACGCCTGGTACATGTGGGCGATCGGCGCGGCATTCATCGCCGGCGCACTGGTCGTCGCGGTGTTCGGCTGGCGCCGGTACCACCGCACACGCCGCGATCTCGCGGCGGCGCTCGAACTGAAATCCGAAACGGCTGAGTGTCTCGCAAAGCCCGAGTCAACAACAACTTCAACAATGTGAAGCCGCGGAACGGCGATCAGAGCCGAAGCGGGATCGCGAAGCCCTCATCTGCAGAAAGGGCCTTCGGTATGATCGTGCCCAAACTGATGGCCCAGAGGTGCGACTTCGGGGAAGTACCCGGTTAGAGGACCCGCCGCTAGGAGAAACAATGAGCCAGCACCGAGACTCGCACGACACAGATCTGGAGCGCCGAGCCGTTCTCAAGACCGCCGGTGCCGCGATGGTCGCCGGACTGGGCGGATCCGCCGCCCTCGCTTCGAGGGCATCCGTGCAGGACAGTGTGATCGTCAAGGCGGCAGAGCGGAATAACGGCCCGCTCGGCGCACGGCTGCAGGGAGTCCAGCACTTTGGGCTCACCGTGCAGAACATGGACCGGGCATTCGAGTTCTACACTGAAGTCCTCGGCGGCACAGAGATCATGCGCGACGGAGACTTCCAGGGCGAGCGCATCCATAACACGCTGCTCACCGACCAGGAAATCGAAGCGCGCGTCCGGCGCGTCAATCCCCGGACCATGGGCATCCCCGACCTCCGGGGCGGCGCTCAGCGCCTCGATGTGCGGTTCATCCAGTTCGACAATGTCGTGATCGAGCTCCTGCAGTACCGCGACGCCGATCAACCCGCCGGCGGCGGCGAGTGCTTCGCCGAACCGCTCGATCACATGAGCCCCGCGTTCCCGCGCATGATGCACGTCTGCTTCCACATCCGCGACGATGTCGATTTCAATAAATTCATCGCCGATCTCGAAGCGGAGTCGGCGCGGCGCGGGATGACCCAGGTCCGGGCCAACCGCGTGATCACCGTGACATCCGAGCAGGAACGACTGGCCGCGCCCATCGACGCCAATAGCAACGGCATCACCGAAGGCCGTTCCAACGGCTGGAGACTGATCTACTGCAAAGGCCCCGAAGGCGAGCAGTTGGAATTCGTCCAGGCCCTGGGCCCGGTGAAGCGGATCTTTGATGATGCGCTCGACGCCCGTCAGAGGGCCATCCGCTGAGTCCCCGCGAACGCGAACGGGTCAGCCCGCTTTCGCGGGGTCGTTCGATGCGCCGTCAGTGAAACGCCCGCACCTCGACCGGCGCCCGACAGGCGACCGTGGCCTTGCGCCCCCACGCCAGCGCTTCGTCCATGTCCGCGGCTTCCAGCACCCAAAAACCCCCCACATGCTCCCCGGTCTTCAGGTACGGCCCGTCGGTCATGAGCACCTCACCATCCGGTGTCGCCCGGATCGATTTCGCGCGCCTCGCCGGGTGCAGACCGCCCACGAAAACCCTCACGCCCGCGGCTTTCATCTCGTCGTTGAGCGCGTCGATCTCGCGGCCCATCGCGTCGTCCTCCGCGACGGCCGGGTCATAGTCGTCGGGGTGGTGAATCGCAACTAGAAACTGCGCCACGTCATCTCCTGCGTGGGCCGCGGCCGCGCCGGTCACCCCGCCCTCACAACACAGACCGTCGGTCCGTGAAAGTACACCAATCGAACCACGGCAGCCGCCCTCCGCGCGCCATCGGGCCTGCCTCCCGGCTCCCCGGTCTGATGCCCCGGCCGACCTCAGATTTTCTCGATACTGTGCTTGACACAGTACCATACGCCAAATACTATGTGACATACAGTATCAGGTGGGCACATGGCGGCAGAACGAGACAATTCAGGCCTGACCGAACTCCGCCGCGGGGTGTTGGTGCTGGCCGTCCTGTCGCGGCTGCGGACCCCGCAGTACGGCTATTCGCTGCGTCAGGCCCTCGCCGAGGGCGGCATGCCCATTGAGGAAGGCACGCTCTATCCGCTGCTGCGCCGGCTGGAGGCGCAGGGCCTTCTCGACAGCGAATGGAACACCGAGCAGATGCCACGCCGCTACTACCGGCTCAACGCGGAGGGCGAGCGGACGCTGGCCGTGTTGACGGACGCTTGGCGCGACCAGGTTCGCGTGATGGACCGGTTTCTGGACGGGAGGGAACGATGAACGCCAATGATGTGATCGAGTCGTATGTTCGCGATGTCGTCCGCTGTCTGCCGCGCCAGAAGCGCAACGATGTCGCCTTCGAACTACGCGCCCTGCTCGCCGAGGAACTGGCCGCCAAGGCCCAGGCCGCGTCCCGTTCGCCCGACAAATCGTTGGCGATGGAGTTGCTCAAGGGGTTCGGTCGCCCCGCGGAGGTTGCGGGCCGCTACCACCAGCGTCCGGCCGTGATCGACCCCGCCGACACGCATCACTTCCTGATCTGGTCGCTCGCCGGCGCTCTGTCCATCGCCGTGCTGGCGGCGATGAGCCGGGACTCGGGATGGGACAGCGGTGATCTGTTGCTGAGATGGCTGGGCGCTTTAGTAATCGTCTTCGCGTTGATCGGATGGTGGCGTCGCCGCGATCCCCAGACCATGCGATGGAAGCCGAAGCATGGGCAGGACTGGATGCCGCGCGGCCTGTCGGCGCTGGCCTTCGTCTCCACACTCGTGTTTCAGGTCTTCCTGTACGCCGCGCCGCAGACATTCGTGAGGGTGATGTTCCTTGGGGCGATCCCCGCCGATGGCGTCGAACTTGCGGACACATTCGCCCAGGGCCCGCACCGCGCCGCGACCATGTTGGTATTCATCCTGCTCGGCGTGTTGTACGCGGTGACGACCGTGCACGGTGGGTGGCGGCCCTGGACGAACAAGGCGAGCATCGTGCTGTACGCCGCACTCGGGCTGCTGCTGGGCGCCCACGGCGGTCTGGCCCGACAAGGGATGGTGTTCGCTTCATCCAAGGCGAACGAAGTGGCAGCGCCGATCTTTGGAGTCGTCGGCGCGGTGGCTCTTCTCAGCGCGTTCTACGGCATCTACAAGGAATGGGTCCGCATTACACCCGCCCCCGCCACGGAGCGCCGACTGATCTGAACCCGGCGTGGGACGCGCCGTTCGCGTGCGAGCCACACCGATCAAGCTGAGTCATCCGAAACCAGTGACGCGGTGGGGCGATCAATGCCGCCGCGGACGAAATTCGCGCCGCCGAAGGCCGCCGTCACGCCGACGCGCACCGATCGGTCACTCCTCAACGGCACGCGATCCCGAATGGCCCACAGAAATCCATGAGATTGCTGGCGAATACGCCGGCCGCGAGATCGTGCCTCCCGCATTCCGTAAGCGTCCTTCATGCCACTCGACAGGTATACTGCGCTGTATGGCGGATCGTCCTGCGCGGCGAAGGACCGACCTGCACACTCGCGCCGTACATACGGCCCGCCCCCGATAGGAGGCTCCAGAATGGGAAGTCGCATCGGTCTGGTTACTGCGATGGCACTCCTCGCAATCGTCGGCGCACTCTCAACGGTGATGGCCACGAGCGTGCTCTCGGCGCCCGCCGACGACCTGCGCGCGCTCGACGGCGTGTGGCACTATGTCGAGGACCGCACCGAGGGCCGGGCCGCGGAGCAGCACCAGCCCAGCATGAGCTCGAAGGTCACGATCCGCATCGAAGACGATGCCTTCGTCCTTGTACGGAGCGACGGCGAGATCCGCATGGCGCTCGACGGCTCGCCCACGGAAATCACCCGTGAAGGCAGGGTCACGCGCTATCGCGGCGAGTGGAAAGACGGCGCGTTCGTGTATCAGAGCGAGCCCGTCCGAGCGCCGGGCGATACCCGCACCGGGGGGCACATCCAATGGGATCTACGCGTCACGGACGAGGGATTGCTCGCCCGGGTCGCGGTCGATCCGCCCACGGGCTTCACATCTGTCGCGCTCTACAGACATCCGCAGGACATCGCGATGCCCGCGCCGGCCGCGGCGACCATCGACAACATGTCCTGGCTCGCCGGCGCGTGGGTGGGAACGAGGGGCGCCGGTGGCGCGATCTCGATGGAAGAGCGATGGAGCCCGCCCCTCGGCGGCGCGATGCTCGGCGTGTCGCGCACCGTCTCCCGCGGCAGAATGTCCGCGTTCGAATTCCTCCGCATCGTTGAGCGAGAAGGTGGCCTGGTTTACATCGCCCAGCCCGGCGGCCGGACGCCCACGGAGTTCGTGCTCACCGAGCTGGGCGACACGCGCGCCGTGTTTGAGAACCCCCGCCACGATTTCCCGCAGCGGATCGTGTACGAACTCTCGCCCGAGGGCCGCCTCACCGCTTCGATCAGCTACACCGGGGGCGGCAGCGCCCGGAGCTTCGAGTTCGGCCGCGAGGACAACGGACAATAGTTTGAATTCCGAGACTGATGGCCGGAGCCGCGGGACGCCATGAAAAAGCCCGCTCGACGCTTTGCATCGTGCAGGTTCGCTTTGCTCTGCAAGTCGGGGTGACAGTACACCAAAAGAACTATTCTTGGCGGGCGTTAGGGTGTGCAAGCCGGGAATATGCCTTTGCGGTGTACCAACGCACTGTTTGCAGGCTGATGGGCCAAAGCTTGGAGCCGACAACTCTGTGGTCCTCGTTCGGGACCCGCGCGAAAGCGGCCGCGGCATCCGCCAATTCAAACGCATCGTGATTTCGCTCCTCGCCCGTGGTGTCCGCCTCCTCCGCCTAGTTAAATGGCGGGATGCACTTGAGCGTGCCCGCGAAGGAGCATCAGATGTCGGACACCCTCACCACGCGAGACAGTACACGGATCTGCTTCAAGGACTGGGGCAGGGGACAACCGGTGGTATTCAGCCACGGTTGGCCTCGGACCTCAGACGCTTGGGAGGACCAGATGCTCTTCCTCGCGGAGCGCGGCTAACGGTGCATCGCGCATGATCGGAGAGGACACGGACGGTCCAGTCAGCCATGGAACGGCAACGAAACGGACACTTACGCCGACGATGTCGCCGAGCTCGTCCGGGTGTTGGACCTTAAGCGCGCCGTGCATGTCGGCTATTCCACAGGTGGAGTTGAAGTCGTGCGTTACATCAGCCGCCGCGGGACCGGGCGGGTGGCATTGAGAAGCACCCATGCCCTGAACTTGGATTCGTCGAGCAGCCCCGAATCTGACAGCCAGTATCTCTGGGATGCATCGAGCCCACGCCCAGCTGAGCATTCCCGAGTCCCTGATGAAAAGTTGTGACCTCCCTCTGAAACCCCGAACCAGGAGACCTCATCGTGAACGCCTTTACCGCGCGGACACTCGCATCCTCACTCTGCATCGCCGCCGCTCTAACTATCGGCCTCACTGCCGCCGGTGAAAGCAAGCGCCCGGCTTCTCCCAGCTCACCAGCGCCTGCGGGCCCAGCAACGCCGTCGTCCAGAATCCTGCACAAGACCGTCAAGGTCGGAGATCTGGACATCTTCTACCGAGAAGCGGGGCCCCAGGACGCTCCGACGATCCTGCTCCTTCACGGCTTTCCCACAAGTTCGCAGATGTTCCGCAACCTGATCCCCGCGCTGGCGGATCGCTATCGGGTGATCGCTCCGGACTATCCCGGCTATGGTCACAGCTCGATGCCGCCGAACGACAAGTTCGCGTATACGTTCGACAACCTCGCCAAAGTCATGGATCAGTTCACGGACCAGCTTGGACTGAAGAAATACGCGATCTATGTGCAGGACTACGGCGCTCCAATCGGCTATCGGCTGGCGGTCGCACACCCCGAGCGCATCACGGCCATCATCGTACAGAACGGCAACGCGTACATTGAGGGCCTTGACAATGACTTCTGGAAGCCCATCAAGGCGTACTGGAGTGAGCCAGCGAGCGCTGAGAAGCGAAACGCACTCCGCTTCGCGTTTTCGTACCAAACCACGCAGTGGCAGTACACCCACGGCGTCCCAAATCCTGAACACGTGAGTCCCGACGGCCCTGCCCACGATCAGTTCCTTCTCGATCGTCCGGGCAACCAGGAGATCCAGCTCGACCTGTTCCTTAGTTACGGCAGCAACCCACCCCTCTATCCCAAGTGGCAGGAGTACTTCCGCACTCATCAGCCGCCGATGCTGGTCGTTTGGGGCAAGAATGATCAGATCTTTCCCGCGGCAGGCGCGGAGCCGTACAAGCGAGATCTCAAGACGCTCGAGTTCCACCTTCTCGACGCCGGACACTTCGCACTTGAAACCAACGGCGATGAGATCGCGGGACTCATTCGAGACTTCATGTCGAAGCACGTCAGCATCAATTAGACGAGATTACTGCCTAAACGCCGACACCGATGTAGCGCGTTGGTGTCGGTGATTGCAATCCGAGCGGAGTCGAGGGAGCCGACCATCGCATCTACAGGCAATGACCGTGCGGAAGAAGCAACCACGGCGATCGACCTAGGCGGAACAATCCCAGATCACATCATCTTTTGGAGCCCAGTATGCCCAACAAGCTCGAAGGGAAAATCGCACTCGTGACCGGAGGAACCAGCGGAATCGGTCTGGCCACCGCACGCCGGTTCGCGATGGAGGGTGCCTTTGTGTTCATCACAGGGCGCAGAGAAGAGGTGTTGGATGCCGCCGTCGCTCTCATCGGCGTCAATGCGTTCGGCATTCAAAGCGATGTTTCTGACAATGCCGACCTTGATCGCCTCTTCGCCACGATCAAGAGGGAAAAGGGGCGAATCGACGTGCTTTTCGCGAACGCCGGCGGAGGGGAGTTCCTTCCGCTTGACCAGATCACCGAGGCGCACTTCGACAAGTGGTTCGGGATCAATGTGAAAGGCACGCTCTTCACCGTTCAGAAGGCTCTGCCGCTCATGCCAGATGGATCATCCGTCATCCTGAACGCCTCAATCGTGGCGACGAAGGGATTCGAGAACTTCAGCGTCTACAGTGCGACCAAGGCGGCAGTCCGATCCTTTGCACGGACTTGGACCGTCGACCTCAAGTCGCGCAAGATCCGCGTAAACGCCATCAGCCCCGGCCCTATCGCAACCCCGGCCATCGACGAATTAGCGGGCGGCAAGGAAGAAGGCGAGCGGTTCCGAATCGGCATGGCTGCTGGTGTGCCAATGGGCAGAGTGGGAGACCCCGACGAGATCGCGAAGGCCGCCGTGTTCCTCGCATCGGACGACAGCAGCTTCGTGACAGGCATCGAACTGTTCGTGGATGGTGGGATCGCCCAGGTGTGACCTTGGAGCATTCGGCTGACGGATCCACGTTGTGCTGGGCAGAGTGGCCTTTGCGTGGACTGGGATACGGGCATCAGCCTTCAGAGCCGCTAGAACTTGCGGATCCGCCCGCGGATCTGCGCCTATCAGAACCCCGCGCCCACTTCAAGAAAGTCACGGCGATGAGCCCGATTCGGTTCCGGAAGCAGCATCGCTTCCAAGAGGCAACACGGTTCATGCTCAGTGAGAACATGCACGCCGCGCTAACCGGCGATCACGACGGCTGTGACGATCCCTCGCACTTCAGCCGCGACTACAAAGGGCACTTCGGCAAACCGCCCGCACGCGGGATGGAGCGATTGCGAGAGCATGCACACTCTCACTAAAAGTTCAAACTCTGCGGATAACGACCAATGTGACAGGACGCAGTTGAACTATCGCGTAAACGACGATGGCCCCGACACTTGCCGAGGCCATCAAGCCGTCAAAGTCGGGGTGACAGGATTCGAACCTGCGACCTTCTCGTCCCGAACGAGACGCGCTACCAAGCTGCGCTACACCCCGCAGTGTGAGCCGGATGGTACGGGGGCCGCCCCGCACCGGCAAGTACAGCCCCCGGTCTCGCCGACCGCCTCGCCGCCCGCATGATTCATCGGCTCGCCGGCCCCCGAGACTACTTCGGCTCGGGGTTGATCGGCTGCGCCCCATCTTGCGGGGTGGAAGGGGTGGCCGGGGGGGGCGGCGCCTCGCCCTCCTTGGGCTTGACGATCAGGTCCTGACCCGGTTTGAGCCCCTTGATCAACTCGGCGGGGTTCTCCGTCAGCGGCACCGGCCATGACTCGCGGTCGGGGCCGAAGACCTGCGTCATCATCTCGAAGTCCGCCTCGATCACGCGTCCTTTCTCGAGCGTCATCTTCTTCTGCACCCGGTACCGGTTCTCGCCCTCGACGCCCACCAGCCACAGCCCGAGGTCCTCGCCGTGGTAATAGCGCCCCGCGCGATCGATCTGCCCCGTCGGGTAGCGGAAGATCCACACACCCTCCCGGATGCCGTTGTCGTACGGACCCTCGGCGATCACCGTCCCGTTGGGCGCATACTCCTTGAAGGGGCCGTGCATCACCTGCCTGCCGTCGGGGTTCACCGGGATGTCGGCGTCGTAGGTGATCTCCTGGCGGATGCGTCCGAACTCGTCCCAGGTGCGTGTCGTGCCGTGCATCAGACCGTTCCGGAAGCGCTGCTCGGCCTTGCGGACTCCATTGGGGAACCAATGCTCCCACGCGCCGTCGTTCTTCCCGTTCACGAACGATCCGTTGGTCGCCTTCGTGCCGTCCTGATTCCAGAAGGTCCACTCCCCCGTCCGCTCGCCGAGTTCGTACGCCCCTTGGCCCTTGCGCTTGCCGTCCGGCCAATAAAAGGTCCACGGGCCGTTCGGCTTGCCGTCGAGCATGTAGCCCTCGGCCTCGACAACGCCCGAGGCGTCCTTCCGCACTGTCGGCTCGCCCCACCGCGGGTCACTCGCCGCTGTTGTCGTCGCGGCGGAAGCGCCCTCGGTCACCTCAACCGTCATCCAGCCCGTCCCCGAAGGCCGCGGGGACTCGCTCTGTTGCTGCGCCTGCACCGGTTGCGGCGCGGGCCGAACAGGGCGCGATCCATCCTTCGCCGCGCAACCCGTGCCGACAGCCATCGCGGCGATCATGAACGCTGCACAAACAGTCTTGGCTCTCATCGGTACTCCTCAATCAATCACGGACCCTGCCATCTCTGGCGGTCCGGGCTGGAAATCGTGGTTGACGAGCGTAACACAAGCAAACCCAACGGACCCGTATCCACGCCCATCCAGGCGCCGCAACGGGCACTACGGTTTGATACCGGCCTGTGGCCGCGGCGCGGCGGGCCCAGACGCCTCCACCGGTGGCCCGGCCACGCCCAGCGGCAGGTCCGAGATGCCCAACATGGCGTCCGCGGCCGCACCCGCCGTGATGTGCGCCAGCGACATCCCGTGCCCCGTGAACCCGCCGCTGAACCAGACGCGCGATCCCTCCCGGATCGGCGCCACGATCGGACGGCCGTCGGGCGAGAACCCCATCGTCCCCGACCAGCGCGAGATCACCGGGCCGTCGCAGCCGATGACGGCCCGCGCGAACGACTCGAGCCCGCCCTGCACGCCCTCCGTGACCCGATCCTCGTACCCGACCTCCTCATCAACGAAGTGCTTGCGCCAGCCGCCCACGACGATCACACCTCCATCAGCGGCGCGGAAGTACTCCGAGCCGTGATTGGCGTAGTACGACATCTCCAGCCGAATGCCCGGCGCGTGAATCGCCAGCATCTGGCCGCGTCGCGGCGTGACCCAGCCCATCGTCTCACGCAGCAGCAGGGGGGCGTAGGCGTTCAGGCAGCACAACAGGCGCGCCGAGTGCACCACGCCGTCCGTCAGTTGCGTGCGCACGCCCGTGTCATCCTCGTCAACCGCGATCGCCTCCTGATGCTCGATGACCGGGCAATCCAGTTGCGACCGCAGCATCGCCATAAGCTCGCACGGATTGCAGACCGCGTCGCCGGGGTTCACCAGCCCGCCCAGCGCAAGCCCGGAAGACCACGCCGCGTCGTCGCCGCCCTCGATCCAGGACGCATCGAACCCGTCCTCGCCGAGCATCCCGCCCGCCGTGCGTAATTCGCCGAGTTCCTCCGCGGTCAGCGCCAGCAGGCACGAGGGGCGCGCCCGATAGGTCGAGAGGCGTTCGACACCCCGCGCCCGAAGCATCGCCAGATTCTGCTCCGTCATTGTCCACAGCCCGCGCGCCACCGGTCGCCCCCACGCGCGGACCGCCGCCGCGTAATTGTCCGCGGCCCCGCGCATGAGGTACCCCGCGTTCCGCGTGCTGGCCCCGCAGCCGACCGCCCCGCGATCCGCGACGATCGTCCGCACGCCGCGGGTCCGAAGCGCCAGCGCCGCCGACAGGCCGGCGACGCCCGCACCGAGCACGAGCGTGTCGCAACTCAGCGGTGGTCCTGATGAAGTCCGGCGCCAGTGGCTGATGGTCATGCCGACAGTGTAGAAATGAAAAGGACGCCCGGGCGACGAGCGCCGGGGCGTCCGGATCCGAGGGAGCGGACCGAGACTCAATTAGCCGAGGAGCTGCAGGGCGCTCTGGGGCTGCTGGTTCGCCAGCCCGAGGATCTGCTGCGCCGAAGCGGCAAGGATCTGGTTGCGGGTGAGGTCCGCGGTCTCGAATGCGAAATCCGCGTCACGGATGACCGACTCCGCGGCCGTGGTGTTCTCCAGACCCACGCTCAGCGAACGGATCGTCGCGCCGACCGTGTTCTGCTGGAACGCGCCCAGGCGGCCACGCAGCTGGGACACTTCACGGATCGCCTTTTCGACGACCGACTGGGCGCCGTTCAGGTCGCCGCCGACGACGCTCAGATCCTTGCCCGAGGCGAGGTCCGAGAGCAGACGGTTCTCGCCGTCCACGATGGTCTGGCCGATATTGCGGACCGCCACATTGTCGATGCCGATCGAAACCTTGCCGGCGATATCAACCTGGCCGGCGAGCTGGAAGTCAGCGCCGCCGCCGCTGATCGTGAACGCCGCAACCGAACCCAGCGTCGTTGCGTTGGCGCCGGTGCCGTTGGCGTCCGACAGATCGACCTCCACATCAAGGAAGTCGGTGTTGATCCGAGCGATCGTGCCCTTGGTGGTGGCGATGATGCCGTTGATCGTGGCGCCCAGGTCCTGACCGGCGTCGGTCACCTTGTTGTCGGCGTCCGCAAAGTCGGTGTGCGCGGCGTTATCAGCGATATTCGTGTTCGCGCCGGCGAGGTCGTAGATCCCGATGTTCGCGGCGTTGCCGATGCCGCCGTCATTGACAACCTTCACCGAAACAAACTCGTCGTCGCCGTACGCGGTGGAGTCGATCCGCAGGCCGGTGCCGGAGTCCACCGCCGACACACCCAGCACATCCTTGAACGAATTAATCGTCGAGGCGATCGTAGCCAGAGTCGCGCCAGAGGCGAACGAGAACTCACGCGAACCCTTGGAGCCGGTGACTTCAAGGACGAAAGTCGAGTCCGCGGCCGCAAGGTCCAGCGCCGCGGCGCCGGCCGAGAGGAACAGACCGGCCCGCTGCGCCGAGAGCGTCACGAGCACCTCGACATCGCGCGTCCCGCCGTACTCGATCTTGGCCCCGTTGACCTTGAAGGTCGAGACCGCGCCGCTGACATCGGTCACCGAGTAGCCGAAGTTGCCGTTGAGCAGCTTCGTGCCCTGGAACGAGGTCGCGCTGGCAAGCCGGTCGATCGTCTGCAGAATCGAGTCGATCTTGAGCTGATTCGCCTCCTTCTCCTCGGTGGAGAGACCCGCGGTGTTTGCGGAAGAGGTGATCAGGCCCTGCAGCTCGCTCAGCAGGCCGCTGACCTCGCTCAGGCCGCCCTCGGCGATGTTCGCGACCTGGTCGGCGCGCTCCGCGTTCTTGATCGCGGCGCCGATCGCGGCCTTCTCGGATCGGAGATTCTCCGACGCGATCAGCCCCGCCGGGTCGTCCTTGCCGCGGTTGATCCGCAGGCCCGTCGAAAGCCGCTCGAGCGACAGGTTGAGGTTGGTGTTGTTGTGGCTCAGCACGCGCTGAGCGATCAGTGAACTCACATTCGTATTGATCCGGCTCATGGCTTAGGTCCTCCCTGATCCGTCGTTGATCTGCTCGGGTTCTCGGTCCATCCCCGACAGACATGGCGTGTCCGTCACGCCTCGGTGGTCGTCCGCGCCTCGTCGCGACCGTCGCGACTCGTCGCAACCCCGCGTCACGGCCTTCAAGGCCCTAGAACGCGGAAGTGGCGGTAACATCGACGCGCACAGGACGCGAATGAAGTGGTCCCAGAAAAGAAGTGGTGATAACTCGCATCAGACCTCCGAGAACCAATCCCGGGGGCCATGACACCCGGTCCCGCCCCGCCGGACTCCACTCAGAGGACACCGCTCTGGCGGGCCCGGCGCCGACCACGCGATTACCGGACAACACGCCTTCAGCCCAATGAATGATGGGTCGATGACTCCACGGACCCCGCGATCGCGCGGGAAGCCGTTCCACGAGCGCCGGTGCTCAGCGGAGATCAGGTCCCATGAGGGGTTCGAGCCTGAGAATGCGGGACGAGGAATACGACGAACTGCGCTCGATCGTGCGACGCGGCAGCGGCGTCAATCTCCCCGACACCAAGCGGTACATCGTCGAGAGCCGCCTGGGCCGACGCGTCCGCGAACTCGGCATGGAGTCCTTCGGGCAGTACGCCCATTACCTCCGGGTCGCGCCGCAGCGGGACAGCGAATTCGATACAACGCTGCGTCTCGTCACGATCGCCGAGACCGGCTTCTTCCGCTATCCGCGCCAGTTGCAGCATTTCCAGGACACCGTCCTGCCGCGACTCATCGAACGCCGACGGCCCGAACGCCGCCTGCGCATCTGGACGGCGGGGTGCGCTGGTGGGCAGGAAACCTACTCCGTCGCCTCGCTCATCCGCGCCGCGCTGGGCGTACGGCTGAAAGACTGGCAGATCGATCTGCTGGGCACCGATATCAACGCCGGCGCGATCGCCGAAGCACGGCGCGGGCGCTACCCCGCCGCATCGCTCCGTCACGAGCGACCCGAGGCCCCCGGCAGCGCCGTCGATCCGTGGCGTACCCGCGGCATGTTCGACCGCTGCGGCGACGAGCTGCGCATCACCGACGACCTCAGGCGGCTGGCATCGTTCGAGGTCCATGACCTCCGTGATTTCCCCGCCGCGCGCCGGCTCGGCCGATGGGACGCGATCTTCTGCCGAAATGTGCTGGGCCTCATGGAACCCGCGGCGTCGAGCCAGGTCATCCAGACGCTCCACGACGCGCTGGAGGATCACGGGACACTCTTTGTGGGACACCTCGACACGGACACACTGATGAGATCGCCGTTCGCCGCGTCCACGGACGGATGCGAGCAGGCGTACGACAAGGGGCCGTCGTCGATCACCGCGGCTCCGGGCGCGGAGCACGAGCATGGAAGCGGAGCCCGAGATGAATGAACACGGACCGAAGATGGATCGCCTCGAAGATGCGATTATCGACACCGTCGCACACGCGTTTCACACCCTGTTCCGGCTGCCCGTCTCGTGGCAGAGGGGGGCGTCAGAGGATGACTCGGGCATGGACGCCCCGGGCAGTTCGCCCGTGTACTGCGAGGCGCGGCTGCGAGGCCCGATCGACGGCCTGGGTATCGTTCAAATGCCCGGTCGCACCGCGCGCGGTCTCGCCGGCCTGATCGCCGGGCGCGTTTGGCAGGACGATCAGCGCATCATGGCCGATGCGCTGGGTGACCTGACCGAGACTTTGCTCATCGGGGCCGTGGAACGCGCCGAGGCCGGCGGCACGACGCCCGCCGAATGCGGCCCGCCCACGGTGACGGTGGGGGGGGCAAACGCCGAGGACGACGCCGCGGGCGCCCTCGTCGAGGCGAATGCAAACACACACCGCGTCCGCGTCTCCTTCGAGTCCGACTGCGGCCCGTTCGTGGTCCAGATCGAGTTCAGCGCCGACGACAACGAACCCCACATTCACACCGCGGCACGCGCCGCCCTGTGCGCCTGCTGAGCAGGAGGAGCGCCACTATGCGAGCGATTGTCGTCGACGACTCCGAAACGATGCGCACACTGCAGTCCGGCGTGCTGACCCAGTTGGGCTGCACCGAGGTCGTCCACGCGGCGGACGGCCGCGGCGCCATCGACGCGTGGACAACGATGCAAGGCGCGGAAGTCATCCTGGTGGACGGCACGCTGCCGTGCGGCGGAGCGACGGTCGCCCGCGCCCTGCGGGCCCGCGGGTGCCGCACCCCCATCGTCATGGTCTCGCCGCAGTCCGGCCCGGATCAAGTCGTCGAGGCGATCCGCGCCGGCGCCGACGCCTATGTCGTCAAGCCGTTCACGCCCGACCTGCTCTTCCAGCGCGTCCGCGAGGCGATGGCCCGCGCCGCGGCTTAGTCGTGCCGCAGGGCGACGATCGGATCCTGCCGCGACGCCACCAGCGCGGGGTAGATGCCGAACACGAGCCCCGTCAACGCCGCGATCGAGAATGAAACGATGATCGACCACCCCGTGAGCTGCGTGGGCAGCGTCGCGTCGCGGTCGATCAGCGATCCCAGCAGCGGCAGCTTCGGCAGAAAGGGGACCGTCGCCTCGAACGCGGCGCTCAGCGCCACGCCCGCGACCACGCCCAGCACCGCCCCGATGATGCTCAATACGCCCGTCTCGACGATGAATTGCGACACGATGTGCCGACGCGTCGCGCCCACCGCGCGCCGGATGCCGATCTCGCGGGTCCGCTCCGTCACCGAGGCGAGCATGATGTTCATGATGCCGATGCCGCCGACCAGCAGCGCCAGCCCCGCGATGAACGCCGTCATGATGTTGCCCGCAAGCGCCTCCTTGCGCGCCTGTTCGAGCAACTCATACGGAACGATGATCTCGATATCGTTCAACCCCGGGTGCCGCGTCTGCAGGATCCGCTCGATCACCGCCGCGTCGAGCAGCACATCGCGCCGGGTCGCCGATTGGATGTAGATTTCGCTGACCTCGACCAGCTCGGCGCTGAAATTGCCGCTCGTCCGCCGAACGATCAGATCGCCGAACCGCTGCCGGGCCGCCGTCAGCGGCAGGTGAATATCCTGGTTCAGGTCCCGCCCGATCAGCGTCGCCCCCGCCCCGCCCGCCAGCCCCACGGGCTTGAGCACGCCGACCACCCGGAAGACCTGGTCGTCGATCCGGATCGTCGACTCAAGCGGGTCCTCGAACGGGAACATCGTCCGCGCGACCTCGTGCCCCAGCACCGCCACCGGCTCGGCGGTGTCCATATCCGACTGATTCAGATACCGACCCCGCGCGACCCCAAGATTGGCCAGGTCGAGGAACTCCGGCGTCGTCCCGAACGCCTGACTCGTCTTGCGGAACCGTTCCTTGAGCACCTGCGAACCCACGGCCTTCGCCGGGACGATCGTCACCGTGTCGCCGAACTGTTCGGAGATGGTCTTCAAATCGAGCCGGCGGATGCCGAAACTCGACTGCCACCCCCGCTGCTGACCCTGCTGCATCTGCAGCATCTCGGCCGGCTTGACCGACCGGACGATGATGTTCCGGGCGCCCAGACGCTCGATCTCCCGCACCGTTTTCTGGATCCGCCCCTCGCCGATGCTCGACATCACGATCACCGCGGCCACGCCGATGATGATCCCCAGGGCCGTCAGCACGGAGCGCAGAATATGCAACCGGAGATTGCGGAGCCCGAGTGCGATCGTCTCAACAAGGAAATTCATCGCGCGCTGTACGCCCCTGGACGGTTCATCGACCTGTCTCGTACCGGGAACATGGTATGAAGGTGGCGATGGTACGGGTTGTCACGGAAACTGAGGAACGGTCCGGCTGGGCATTCCAGGTCGAGATCGAACGCGCCGAGGGCGTCTCCAGCCACCTCGTCCGTCTCGGCTGGGCCGACTACGACTACTGGAGCCACGGCATGTCGAGCCCCGCCAGGGTGATCGAGTCGCTGGTGCGATACCTGGTCGAGCACAAAAGCGCCACGCTCTCGCGCCAGGTCTTCGACGCCGCGCGCGCACGCCGGGAGTTCCCCGAGATCGACCAGGCGCTCCCCGGCATGCTCTAACCGGGCGGGATCGCCGACGGATCGATGCCCGTATCGACCGACTCCGCGTCCTCGTCCGCCGCGTCGGCCTCGCCCGCCTTGGTCAACTTGAAGTCGAACCGCTCCTTGAGCCGCTCGAAGCTGTAGATGTTGTCCGAGAGCTCCTCGGTGTACGAGCGGATGATCCAGTTCTCGACGATCGAGTACGACGAATACAGCCGCTCGGTCGTGACCGGGTAGCGGCCTGTGATCTTCACGACGACCAGCCCCTTGGCCTGCTCGATCGGCATGACGATAACCCGCTCCGCCGGGTCGATCGACTCCACTTCCGTCAGCGGGTCCCATTCGCCCACCCGATCGAGGATCGCGTTCCGGAGCACTTCCTGATTCTCGCCCATGATCGGGCGCGGGTTGGCCATCTTCGGTGCCATGCTCAGCCGCGTCAGCTCGATCGGCGTCTGAACATCCATCCCGTACTGCCGGGCCACGGCGCTGAGACCGTCCTTGATCGCCGCGCTCTTGATCTCTTCCGCAAGCGGACCATTGAGCAGGTCCCACCCGCGCCGAAGGCGAAGATCGCGGGCCACCTGGGTCCGAACCTCTTCGATCGACTCAGGCGGGCTCTCAGGCCGCGTCTCGGTGATGCGGAAGAAGAACCGATCCACACCCGCCGTCATCGGCCCGTTCAGAAGCCCCACCTGGAGCCGCGCCTCGGCATCGGGGGCGATCCCCCGCACCTTCAGCGCCAGATCATTGAACGCCTGCCACTCACGCGCCCCGGTCGATGGCGAGATCGAGTTCCCGATGCCCGGCAGCATCAGCAGATCCCGCCCGGCCTTCCACTCGTCTCCGGTCGAATGCACCGTGACCGCCCCCGAGACATCCATCCCCGCCTGGCGGGACATCGCCGCGCGGATCTTCTCGGCCACGCTCTCGGTCGTCGCCAGCGCTCCCCGCCAGTCATCCGGCACACGCTTGAACTCGCCGTCGGACTCAAGCCCCGACATCATCCGGCGCATCTCGTTGCGACCCGCCTCGACGCCCGCCTCGACAACCTCCGCGGCAATCTCTGATTTCAGGTCGTACTCGACCTTCTCGCGCTCGGCCGCGAAGTCGTCCGACCAGCCGCGCGTCGCCTTGAAGTTCTTGTGATGAACACGCACCTTGACCGGATCGAGCTTGATCGCGTCCTCGATCGGCCGGCTCTGGATCGAGATCCACTCGAGCTGCACCGCCGGCGAACGCAGGTACCCGAAGCCCAGCCCCTCGCCCCCGGCCTTCACCGATCGGAACTCCTCGAACTGGGCCAGCAGTTCCTCCTCGCTCGGATCGGGCAGTTCGTCGCCCGCGACCAGCGCCGGAATCGTCACCATCTCGATCACCGCCACATCCAGCACGCGCTCCGCCTGCTCGCGGAGCTCCGGCGTCGAGAGCAGCGCGGCCTCGTTCCGGTACGAGGTAAACAGCCGCAGCACGCCGTGCGCCTTGGCCAGCGTCAGATCCACGCCGCGCTCGCTCCGCGTGCCACGCCGAACGATCGACATCCGCTGCTGCTCAAGAATCTGCGTGGCGCCGCTATGCACCGCGTCGTACAGCTCCTTGACCTCGGGGAACTCAAGAAGCTGCGGCGCCATGCCTCCGTACTGCTGGGCGATCGCCATGTTCGCGGCCATATCCGCGGCCAGCGCCAGCATGTTCTGGCCGTCCAGCTCACCACCGACAAGCCCCAGCCGCTCCGCCTCGCGCGAGAGCATCAGCCACGACTCCACCCCCGCGTTCCCCCGCTCGCCCTCGAGCAGCCGGATGAACACCGGGATCACCGGCTCCAGCACCGTCTTGACGACGCTGAACTCCTGCTGGGCGCTGTTGAAGTCGTTCGCGGAGATCTTTTCCCCGCGCATCGTCGCGATCGTCTTGTTGTTCCACATCCCCTGCAGCTGTTGGATCGAGCTGCCGACGAGGAAGGAAACCATCAGCAGACAGCCGCCGACGACGAGGATGAGCATGTTGTACTTGCGGAAAAACTTGAGCATGCGAGCCCCGATGACATCGCGCCGACGCGGAGTTCGAGCGGACGAGCCACACCAACCCGCGCCGGACCGCGCGTGGGATTAGCGGTAGAACTCGATGATCAGATTCGTGTTGACCTCGAACGGCACCTGGTCGGCCGTGGGCAGCGCCGCCACGCGGATGGTCAGCTCCGCCGGGGTGAACTCGATCCACTCGGGAACGATGTGCCCGACGATCGACTCCATGTTGTCGCGGATCATCCCGTGAATCTTCTCGCGGAAGGTGATCACATCGCCGACGCTCACCGCGAACGACGGACGATCGACCTTCTTGCCGTTCACACGCACATGCCCGTGGACGACCATCTGCCGCGCCGCCCACACCGTGCGCGCCACGCCCGCGCGGGCCAGCGCATTGTCCAGGCGGGACTCGAGCAGCTGCAGCAGCACCTCGGCCGTATTGCCCTTGCGCCGCTTCGCCTCGGCGATATAACGCCGGAACTGCTTCTCGAGAATGTTGTAGTGGTAACGGAGCTTCTGCTTCTCGTTCAGACGCAGGCCGTAGTCACGCAGGCGGCGACCGCGGTAGCCGTGCATGCCGGCCGGGTTCAACTGCCGCTTGGCGGTGTGCTTGGGGATATCAGCGATCGGGGCGCCGACGCGCCGTGACAACTTGACCTTCGGTCCCAGGTAGCGGGCCATGGTTCATGCTCCGTCTCTCGTCGCGCGACGCGACGAGGTGCTCGGGTGGAGAGCGACCCGTTCCCGGGGGGCCGCGACTGCGGTCCGGGATCGGCGGAAACGCCGCCGAAGGGTCCGGTCAACTCTGTGATGGGCCGACCATTACACCCGCCAGACGCCCCTGCGTCAACCGACCGACTTCCCCGCCGCCCGCCGCGCCGAAACCCCTACCATGCCCCGAGAGACCACACGCCCCCGCCCCCCCGAGCCCACCCCGCCCGACCACCCCCCAAGTCCCCCGAGACCCCGGAGCCGAACCGGCATGCCCGAGCCGATCCACCCCCAGTTCGCCCGACTCCCCCTGGCCCTCCCACAGACCGACGCCGCCGGCCCGGGCGAGCGGGAAGCCCGCGAGAAGTGCGGCGTCTTCGGCGTCTGGGGGGCCGAGGAGCCCGCCACCCTCGGCTATCTGGCCCTCTTCTCCCTCCAGCACCGGGGCCAGGAGTCCGCCGGCATCGCCACGACCGACGGCAAAACGATCATGCGGCACGCCGACATGGGGCTCGTCGCCCGCGTCTTCGACAACAGCTCGCTCGACAATCTCAACGCGCACGCCGCAACCCGCGCCCGCGTCCCCGGCGGCGCCATCGGGCACAACCGCTACTCGACCACCGGCGCCAGCCGCATCGAGAACGCCCAACCCATGCTCGCCACCTTCGGCGCCGGCGATGTCGCCGTGTCCCACAACGGCAACATCGTCAACGCCGGGCCGCTGCGCAAGGAACTCGAGGACGCCGGCCACCTCTTCCGCACCTCCAGCGACACCGAGGTCGTGCTCCACCTGCTCTCGGCCGCGACCGCGTCAGGAGAGCACGACCCGCTCGCCGTCGCCCTGGCCCGCCTCACCGGCGCCTTCAACCTCATCTTCCTCTTCCGCGACCGCGTCGAGGCCGCCCGCGACCCATGGGGCTGGCGCCCGCTCGTCCTCGGTCTCATGCCCGACGGCCGCCACGCCGTCGCCAGCGAGACTGTCGCGCTCGATGTGCTGGGCGCGAAGTTCGTCCGCGAGGTCGAGCCCGGCGAGATCATCACGCTCAACGACGACGGCCTCTCCTCGCGTCGTTTCGCCGACGCACGGTCACCGCTGGCGCACTGCATCTTCGAGCATGTCTATCTGGCCAGCCCGGCCAGCCGCGTTTTCGGCCCGCGAACCGTCCAGAACATCCGCGAGCAACTCGGCGAGCGCCTTTGGGCCGAGTCGCCGGCCAAGGCCGACATCATCGTCCCCATGCCCGACTCCGGCCGCTCGGCCGCTCTCGGATATGCCCGCGCCGCCGGCCTCCCGTACCGCGAGGGCATCATCCCCAACCGCTATGTCGGCCGCACCTTCATCAAGCCCACCGGCAAGGAACGCACCGCCGCGGTCCGACTCAAGCTCAACATCGTCCCCGATATCGTCGCCGGCACCCGCTGCGTCATCGTGGACGACTCCATCGTTCGCGGCACCACCACCCGCGCCAAAATGGACCAGCTCCGCGCCGCCGGCGCCAAAGAGATCCACCTCCGCATCGCCTCGCCGCCCATCATGAACCCGTGCTTCTTCGGCATCGACTTCCCGCACCCCAGCGAGCTCGTCGCCGCGAACCACACCGTTGATGAGATCGCCCGGCTGCTCAATGTCGACTCCCTGGCCTACCTCTCGCTCGACGGGCTCAAGGAGGTCGTCGGCAGCGCCGCCACGCCGTCATCCGACTACTGCACCGCCTGCTTCTCCGGCGTCTACCCCATCGATGTCGACGGCGCGACCTCCCGAGATGCGCTCACCAAGAACTGCTGAGCATCACGACTCCAACGCCCGCCGACCCATCGGCATCTCGAACCGGTCGCGCGTCGTGCAGTACGCCAGCCCGCCCATGCGGCCGACCGCGTCCAGCAGCGCCGGGTCCACATGATGCCTCTCGTTTACCAGCCCCTCGCCCGCGTGGACCCACACCACCTCGCCAAGCACGATGTTCCCGCCCGCCGGTGCGCCGGGGTTCAACCGGATCACCCGCTGCGTGCGGCACTCGAACGACAGCAGCGACTCGGCCACGCCGGGCGGCGCGATCTTTGCGCTCGCCCGCGTCGTCAGCCCCGACAGCACAAACTCCGACTCGCCGTACGGCAACTCCTCCGCGCACGCCGACATCCGCCTGGCGATCCCGTAGCTCACGGCGTTCACCACGAACTCCCCGCGACCGCCCTCGGCCACCGGCAGCACATTCCGCAGCGTGTCTTTCTCCGACCCGTCCGCCTTGTTCGCCGGGCAGAACAGAATCGTCATCGGGTTGCTCGACACCCCCGCAAAGAACGAGAACGGCGCGAGATTCAGCCGCCCCTCCACCGACAACGACGAAACGAACGCGATCGGACGCGGCACGATCCCGCCGATCAGCAGCTTGTAACGATCCGCGATCTCCAGCGTCTGTGGGTCGAGTTCCATGTCACCGAGTCTACGCCCCCGCCCCCCCCGCCCCGCCCGACTCCGCCGACCCCGCCCCGCCCGACTCCGCCGACCCCGCGCCGCCCCGCCGCAGCCGCCCTGCGATCACCCACGGGATCATCAGCGCCGTCATCCCCGCGATCGCGATCGCCGCGATCCACACCACCCGCCACGGCCACGGCCCCAGGAAATCCACGATCGTCCGCGCCTCGGGCGTCGACGAACCCACATACCCGTAGTTCCACCCCGTGCCGACATTCAGCGCAAAGACGCCCGCCAGGAATACCAGCCCGAGCCCCACCGCCAGCCGCCAGTCCCGCCATGTCGGCCGGAATCGCAGCACCGCAAGGTCGTAGAGCGCCGCACCGACGATCGCGCCGTGATTGAGCCAATGCATCCAGAACTCGCCGTGCTCCGGCCCGACCCGCGTCACCGGCGTGATGAACCCCTGCGTCGAGAGCCCCAGCCCCCAGAAGTACAGCAGCGCCCGCGCCAAGCGCCACCGCGCCAGGATCGCCAGCGGTGCGCACAGCGCCGCCAGGTCGCACAACTGAATCGGCAACGATTGGCTCGGCTCCAGGTGCGTCGGCCACAGCCACCACACATTCACAGTGAGATACGCAAGCAGCGTAAGCACGCCCACGCCCCGGTCGAACGCCCGCGCACGCCCCGTCCCGCGCGTCCGTAGCCCGACCCAGATCACCACACCCGTGAACACCGCCCACCCCATCAGCGTCAGCGCATGGGGCGAAGTCAGAAAGTGGGGCGCCGGCGATGCCTCCACTCCCAGACCGTTCACGCCCCGCCCCCCCCCGCCCCGCCTCCTCCGGTCCCGCTCCCCGCCCCGCTCGACTCATGCCGCAACTGGCCGCACGCCGCGGCGATGTCCCTTCCGCGGCTCGCGCGGATGTGCGCGTTCACGCCACGCTCCACCAGAATCTCCTGGAACACGCGCACATCCTCGGTCCGCGGCCGCTCGAACGGCAGCCCCGCGACCTCGTTGTACCGAATCAGATTCACATTCGCCCGCAGCGTCGAAGCGACCCGCGCCAGTTCCTCGGCGTGCCGCGCCCGGTCGTTCACCCCGCCCAGCAGGATGTACTCCAGCGTGATCTCACGCCCCGACTTCTCGAACCATTTAGCGCACGCCGCCAGCAACTCCGCGATCGTCGTGTAATTCGACCACGGGATGAGCTGCCGGCGCAGTTCATCATTCGGTGCGTGCAGCGACAGCGCCAGCGTCACCGGCAAATCCAGCTCGTCCGCGAGCCGCTCGATCGCCTTAGGCAGCCCCACCGTCGAAATCGTGATCTTCCGCGCGCTGATGCCCATCCCCCACGGCGCCGACAGCGTCCGAACGGCGTGGATGACACTCGCGAAGTTCGCCAGCGGTTCGCCCATCCCCATGAACACCACATTCGTGATCCGCTCGACCCGCGGCAGGCGCGACAACCGCCACACCTGCTCCACGATCCGCCCCGCGCTCAGATTCCCGTCCAGCCCGCCCAGCCCCGACGCGCAGAACCGGCAACCCACCGGGCAGCCCACCTGGCTCGAGATGCACGCCGTCCGCCGCGTCGCCAGCCCGCTCGGCGCAATGTCGAGCGACGGAATCATCACGCATTCCGTCTGACGCGTCGGATCGCCCGCCGCCTGCCCCACGACCGGCAGCGACGCCGTCGCCCGCTCCGGATCGGTCCACTGCACCAGCAGCTTCTGCGTCCCGTCGCTCGCCGACTGGTGCGAGAGCACATCCCCCGAGAGAAAGGTCATCTCCGCCGCCAGTTGCTCCCGCTCCCCTTTGGCCAGATTCGTCATCGCAAGCGGGTCGGCCACCCCCTTGGCGTACACCCACTCAAGAATCTGGGCGGCGCGAAACTTCGGCCAGCCGCGCTGCGCGCACCATTGGCCCAGCGTCTCGGGAGTCAGGTGAAAGATGTGCGGCTCGGGGTGGCGCACGGGTTACCCCGTCGCGCCGATGGTCACCGGCACACCGCCGTACATGTCGGCCGTGATCTCCGGGCGGTGGATGTGGATCCGCCGTCCCGTCGGATCAACGCCCCGCTCGCGCATCATCCGCTTCAGAGTCGCCGGGATGCCGAACTCCGTGTCCTCGGTCGTGATCTCGCGGACCTCGATCTCCGCGTCGTACTCATTGACGAGCTTCCGCACCAGCCCGGCCACCAGGTCCTCGGGCGCCGACGCCCCCGCCGTGACCAGCACCTTCTCAACGCCGTCGAACCACGACGGGTCGATCTCCGTCACATCGTCGATGAGCCGCGCCCGGCAGCCGACATTCTCCGAGATCTCCGTCAGCCGCTTCGAGTTCGATGAGTTCCGCGACCCGACCACCAGGCACAGGTCGCACTCCGGCGCGATCGCCCGCACCGCGCCCTGACGATTCGTCGTCGCGTAGCAGATGTCCTCCGTCGGCGGCTCTTTCACCTCCGGGAACCGCTTCTTGATCGCGTTGATGATGATCGCGGCATCGTCCGTGCTCAGCGTCGTCTGCGTCAGGTACACCAGCATCGAAGGGTCACGCACGCTCACCGTCTGCACATCCGCCGCCGACTCCACCACCTGGATCGCGTCCGGCGCCTCGCCCCGCGTGCCGACCACCTCCTGATGATCCGCGTGCCCGACCAGCAGAATCTGGTACCCCTGTCGCGCGTACCGGATCGCCTCCATGTGGACCTTCGTCACCAGCGGGCAGGTCGCGTCCACCGCCGTCAGGTTCCGCTCCTGCGCCAGTTTCCGAACCGCCGGAGACACCCCGTGGGCGCTGAACACCAGGATGTTCCCCGCGGGCACCTCGTCGATGTCCTCGACGAACACCACGCCCCGCCCACGGAACCGGTCCACCACATGCCGGTTGTGGACGATCTCGTGGTAGACATAGATCGGCTCGCCCGGGCACAGGTCAAGGAGCTGATCGACCACATCGATCGCCATGTGGACGCCCGCGCAGAACCCGCGGGGATTGGCCAGAATGATGCGCATGCACGATGCTCCGCAAGTCGCCGGTCGCCCCCGGTCATCGTCCGCGATGAGCCGGGGGAGTCTGGGCGGTGAAAATGGACCTCGGTGGGCGAATGACCCCGACCGATTACGATTATAGCCCGTGACGGAAACGGCCACCGACCACCACATGGCGCACACAATGGCCAGCCCGATGCAGATGATCGCCCGCGACGGGCTGGAAGGGGGCGGTGCGCCCGTCTCCCCCGAAGACGCGCGCCGGTATGTGCGTCAACTGGCCGTCTCCCACTACGAAAACTTCCCCGTCCTTACCCGCCTCGTCCCCGCACACCTCCGCGACGACTTCGCGGCCGTTTACGCCTTCTGCCGTTGGTCCGACGACCTCGGCGACGAGACCGGTTCCGATGAGGCCGCACGAAGCCGCTCCCTCGAATTGCTCGCCGCCTGGCGCCGCATGCTCATCGAGTGCGTCGCCCACGCCCACGACCCCGCCCGGCCGGCCCCGACCCACCCCGTCTACGCGGCACTCACCCGCACCATGCGTGCGCACAACCTCAGCGACCGTCCCTTCCACCACCTCATCGACGCCTTCGAGCAGGACCAGCGCCTCACCCGCTACGAGACCTGGGACCAGTTGCTCGACTACTGCACCCGCAGCGCCGACCCCGTCGGTCGGATCGTCTTGGCCCTGACGGGAATCGGCGACGGCGGGCCACCCGCCGACGAGCGCACCGCGCGCCTCGTCGCCATGTCCGACGCCACCTGCACCGCCCTCCAACTGACGAACTTCTGGCAGGATGTCCGGCGCGATCTGCTCGAGCGCGACCGCGTCTACCTCCCGTCGCAGGAAACCGGGTTCGGCGCCGAGGAGCTCCGCCGCTGGATCGAGTCCCCCAACGACCCCGCCGGCCGCGTCCAATTCATCCGGGCGCTCCGACCGCTTGTCGAGAAGACCCGCGCCCTCTTCGAGAAGGGCGAACCCCTGCCCGACGAACTTCCCCACTCCATCGCGCCCGTGGTCCGTCTCTTCGGGCAAGGCGGGTTGACCGTCCTCCGCGCCGTCGAACGCGCCGGCTGCACGACGCTCTGGTCCCGCCCGCGCCTCTCCAAACGCAAGAAAGCCGCCCTCATCCTCGGCGCCATGATCCGCGCCCGGCTCGGCGGCCGCGATCAAGGCAAGGGGGGCGCACCATGACACGCGTCGCCCCCGTCTTCGACCTCCACGCCGCGTACCACATGTGCGCGCTCATCACCCGCCAGCGGGCCCGCAACTTTTACTACGGCCTCCGCCTCACGCCCGAGCCCCGCCGCTCGGCGATCTACTCGGTGTACGCGTGGATGCGCCACGCCGACGACCTGGCCGATAGCGAGGCCGACGCCGACGCCAAAGCCAGCGCGCTCGCCGACTTCGTCGCCCAGACCCACCGCGCTGTCGGAGACGGCGACGGTGCGCCGCAAGACCCGCCGCGCGACCCGGTCCTCCGCGCCTTCGCCGAGACCGTCCGCCGCTACCGCCTCGACGAGCAAGACATCCACGGGCTCATCGAGGGGCTGGAGTCCGATCTGCGTTTCGAGTCGCAGCACACCGCGCCCGACGACGAGCCCATGTTCGCCGATCGCGCCGCCTTCGAGGAATACTGCTACCGCGTCGCCTCGACCGTCGGGCGCGTCTGCGTCCGCATCTGGGGGCTCGTCGACGGCGGCGGCGAGGCCGAAGCGATGCGACTGGCCGTCGAACGCGGCTTGGCCTTCCAGACCACCAACATCCTCCGCGACTTCCGCGAAGACTTCGACGGCGACGCCGGTTCCGGCGGACGCGTCTATCTCCCCGCCGAGGTGTTCAAGCGTCACGGCGTCACGCCCCGGCAACTCCGCGCGTGGGACGACCCCGACCGATGCCGCGCCCTCGTCGTCGAAGTGGGGGGCTGGGCGCGATCCTGGTACGAGTCATCATCGGCGCTGGACGCCATGATCCTCCCCGAGTGCAGGCCCGCCATCCGCGCCATGACGCGCATCTACCGCTCGCTGCTGGACATCATCCTCGACGACCCCGCCCGTGTCGCCGGCGACCGGCGCGTCCGCGTCAAGTCATGGCGGAAGGCGGCCATCGCACTGGGAGCCGTCCGCGAGGCCCGGTCCCGCGCATGAGCGCGCGGCAAGTCATCATCGTCGGCGGGGGAATCGCCGGTATCGCCGCGGCCATCCGCCTCAGCGAGCAGGGCGTCCGCGCCACGATCATCGAAACCCGCACAAAGCTCGGCGGACGCGCCACCTCCTTCGAGGACTCCCGCACCGGACGCTGGATCGACAACTGCCAGCATGTCGCCATGGGCTGCTGCACGAACTACCTCGACCTGTGCGCCCGCCTCGGCGTCTCCGACCAGCTCTCCTGGACCGACGCCACCTGGTGGATCGAGGAGGGCGGCCGCACCAGCATCATCCGCCCAAGCGCGCTGCCCGCCCCCGCGCACTTCGCCCGCGCCTTCGCCTCCGCATCCTTCCTCTCACTCGGCGAGAAGCGCGCCATCGCCCGCGCCATGTCCGCCGCGCTCCGAACGGACCGCGACGCCCACGCCGACCGCTCCTTCGGCCAGTGGCTCGACGATCAGCGCCAACCCCCGGGTGCGATCGAGAAGTTCTGGACCCCCGTCGTCGTCAGCGCCTGCAACCTCGATGTCCACCGCGTGGCCGCCTCCTCGGCGCTGCATGTCTTCCAGGAAGGGTTCCTCTCGCACCGCGCCGCCTCGCGCATCGCGGTGTCAAAGGTCCCGCTGCTCCGCCTCTACGACCGCGCCGAGTCCGTCATCACCGCCGCCGGCGGACGCATCATGCTCCGCGCCAGCGCCCAGCGCATCACCGAGCGCTCCGTCACCCTCGCCGACGGCTCCACGCTTGAGGCCGACCGCGTCATCTGCGCCATCCCCCTCGACCGCGCCGCCCGGTTCGTCGACGAGACCGTCCGCGCCCGCGACGACCGCTTCGCCGCCGCGTCGCACCTCACGCACAGCCCCATCCTCGGCGTGCATCTCTCGTTCGACCGCGCCGTCATGGAAACTCCCCACGCGGTCCTCGTCGGACGGCCGACCCAGTGGCTCTTCCGCAAGGACGGCGCCGGCACCCGCATCCACGCCGTCATCAGCGCCGCCGATGCATGGGTCGGCCTCGACGAGCAGGAGATCGTCGAGCGCGTCGTCGCCGACCTGCGCGCCTGTTATCCCCGCGCCGAACGAGCAACGCTCACCGAGTCGCGCGCCGTGAAGGAAAAACTCGCCACCTTCGCCCCCACGCCCGAGTTCGAACGCGTGCGCCCCGGCACGACCGGCGCCTCGGAACTGATCCTCGCGGGCGATTTCGTCCGCACCGGTTGGCCCGCCACGATGGAGGGCGCCGCTCGCAGCGGCTACATGGCCGCCGCGTCCGCGACCGGGCAGCACACCGATGCATTCCTCATTCCGCCGCTCCGTCCCCGCATCGTCGCGCGCCTGGTGGGCAAGCGTGCGTTCGCGCCGCAAATGAAAACGCCCCGCGGTTGACCGCGGGGCGCATTGTTGGGTCGGTGATCGGATGACCCCGCGGATCAGCCGCGGGCAGGCGTCGCGACCGACGCCTTGGTGGCCGTCTCGACCAGCTTGTCGAACGCCTTGGGGTCGTCGATGGCGATCTGCGAGAGCATCTTGCGATTGAGCAGGACGCCCGAGAGCTTCAGCCCGTTCATGAACAGCGAATACCGGGTGCCGCGCATCCGGCACGCCGCGGTGAGACGCGTGATCCACAGCCGGCGCATGTCGCGCTTGCGGGCGCGCCGGTCGCGCCAGGCGTACACGCCGGCGCGGGTGAGGGCCATCTTGGCCTGCGGGTACAGACGCGACTTGGTCCCGAAGTAACCGCGCGCGGCGCGCAGTGTGCGACGGTGCTTCTGCCGACGCGGGGTGCTCTTGCGTGCTCTGGGCATGACGAGAAATCTCCAACGGATAGGCCGGACGGGGCGACGCGGCGCGTCGGCTTTGGGGGCCCGGACAGCGGGGGGGGACTTGACCGAAGACTTATGACTTGTCGCTCATCGCCTTGCGGGCCGCCTCGCGCATCGCGCGACGCTGCTCCGGCGACGGGCTCCGACGCATCGACGACCGCGGCTGCTCGGCGCCGCGGATGCGACGCATCAGCAGACGCGAGATCCGCTTCGTCTCGGCAGTCGACATGTACGACGCCTTGCGAAGCCGGCGCAGACGCGTGGGCGACTTGTGCGAGCGCAGGTGCTTGTAGTTGGCCTTGTTGTGCTTGACCTTGCCGGTCTTGGAGACCCGGATGCGCTTCAGAAGGCCCTTGTGCGGCTTTGCCTTGGGCATGAGTCGTTCCTTGGTGGAGCGTGAGACAGACCCGCCCGGCACGGGCCGGTCGGGTGAATGGGGGCGGGAGTGTACCGCTTCGGATCGCTCCCCGCAACGAATCCACGCCATGCGCCCAACGCCGTCAGGGGCCGACGAAGGCGTCCGAGGCGTCCGAAGGCCGTTCGGTGCCCGTCAGCGTCGGGGAGTCGACCCCCTCGACGGACCGCGGCAGCCAGAGATTGTCGCCCGAATCCAGCGTCGGGGTGAGGAACAGCCGCACCGAACCGTCCCCGAAGAGCACATGCTGGCCCCGCCCGCCGTGGTTCGGCGACACGGCGTCGGGGTCGATCGACTCGCCCCGCATCGCCCGCAGCACCACCGGCGAGCGATCGGCCATGAGCACGATCGAGCCGCCGTTCTCGAGGATCGGCCGCAGCGACATCGGAATCTGATACGAGTACGAAACCTCATCGATCGAGCGCCAGTCCCGCGAAGACTCGTGGGAAGGGCACTCACAGGCGTCCGGGTTGCCGGGGCAGGCCAGATCGGCGTGCAGCACATATCCAAGGTCCGCAAGCCGGTACAGATTCGAAGAGTTCGACGCCTTGCCGTCGCCCACATTCCACCACGGGAGCGTCCCGAACGACGCGGCCTCCGTCTGAGGCAGGCGGCCGTCGTGGTCCGTGGCGAACGCCGCGAACCCCGCGCCCGCACGCTGCGTGTTGTCGGCGCACCGGATCATCCGGGCCTGCTCGCGGGACGCCACCAGCATCGGCCACATGATCGAGATCCCGATCAGCACGACCGCCGCGACGCTCACGAGGTCACGCAGCCGGAACGACCACCCCGCCGCAGACTCGACATCCTGAGCCGATGGCGCCGGAAGGCGGATCGGCCGGTTGGCCGCATGGATCGAAGCGATCGTCCGATCCACCAGCGACCGGCCCTGGGGCTCCGACAGGCCGGCCCCGGAGCCGAGCAGCGAGAGAAGCGCGGCCACGCGGTTGGAAGGATCCGGCGATTGCGAGCCGAACACCTCGTCCACGGCCCGGGCGGACGGCGGGGCCAGCGGCGAGGGCTTGTCGCAGGCCACGATCCGGGCAGCGACATCCTCACGCGACCGCAACACCCTCGCCATGGTCACATCGACCAACGCCGAGCGGTCCGCGGCGGGCGGAGACTGCGCGGGGGAAAGTTCGGTATCGAGCAACGAGAGGACGCCCAGCAGACGCCGGGCACGGTCCCCCAGCCCCTCCGGAACCACACCCCCACGGAACCCGCTCTCGGCAAGAGCGTCCAGGGCGCGGACATCCTCCCCGCAAAGCGGGGGGAAAGGGCGGGTTGGTGTGATGTTGTCCTCCAAGACAAGTTTCCTACGAAGCGCGGGGGAGCGGTGTTCGGCCTTAACCCGATGATTCCTTCGCCCTGTGATTCTCGGACTTCTTCTCGTTCAGCTCCGACCACGCCCCGGCGAACGCCGCGACCGCAGCATGCAGCCGGCTCTTGACCGTCCCGATCGGAATCCCGAACAGCTCAGCGATCTGCGAGTAGGTCATCTTCTGGAAATAGGCCATCAGCAGGATCTCGCGCAACCGCGGCGAGAGCGAGTCGATCGCCCGCTGCACCGTCGCGCTCATCTCCGCCTGCTCCATGGGGTCCGAGACCGTCGGCAGGTCGATCTCCAGCAGGTCCACAAAGGTCCGGCCGCCCTCTTCCACCACCGGCGCCGAGAGCGAGACCGCCTGCCGGCGACTCGCCTTGCGCAGGGCGTCACGCCCCTTGTTGGCCGCGATCGTGAACAGCCACGGCTTGAATCGCCGGGACGAGTCGAAAGTGTCCAGCGACTGATGCACCTGCAGGAACGCGTCCTGGAATACATCCTCCGCCATCTGCCGGTCGCCCGTCAGCCGGAACAAAAACCGGAAAAGCGGGTCCTGATGACGCTCGATCAGCCCGCGGAACGCGCCGACATCGCCGTCGAGATAGTCCTCGACGAGCTCCTCATCTGTTCTGACATACGGCTGAGCCAAATGATCTCCCACGGAGTGTCGGCGGGCTCACGACCACAGTCCTACGGTTGACCCCCGTTCGGGGTTCGCCCCGGTGCAGGGAAATGGTAGGCCCGCGACCGGCGGCGCGGCCTCCGCGGCCTCCCCCCGGCCCGAGAACTGCGCGATCCGCCCCGGCTGTTACGATGCGACGCACTGCGAAGCAGGGAGGTTTCATGGGTGTCCCGGTCAGCCAGATGTGGACGGTCGCCTCGTATGTGCTCGGTCAGCGCATCCGACGCAACAAGCGCTATCCCCTCGTGCTCATGCTCGAGCCCCTCTTCCGGTGCAATCTCGCCTGCGCCGGCTGCGGCAAGATCCAGTACCCCGCCCACATCCTCAAGCAGGACCTCCCCCTCGCCGACGCCCTCCGCGCCGTCGATGAGTGCGGC
>CAZSLT010000006.1:0-37298 GCA_964607595.1 uncultured Phycisphaeraceae bacterium | reverse complement strand
CCGCTCGCCCGTGTTCCCGGAAGTCAGCGACTCTGGCTTCTCGACGGGCGGAATCCCCATGTACCCCAGCGTCCGCTCCGCAATCCGCGCCACCACCGGCCCCGCCGTCGCCGAGCCGTAGTGCAGCCGCCGGCGGACCCGCTCGGGCCCGGGGTCGTCGATCACCACCAGCACCACGATCCGCGGCCGATCAAGCGGCGCGCCGGCGATGAAACTGCTGTTGTACTGACCGTCGAAGTACCCCTTGCCGTCCGGGCGCGGAATCTCCGCCGTGCCCGACTTGCCGAAAATCGCGTACGGATACGGATCTTCCTTCTCCCTCTGACGGTTCACATACCGGTCCAGCATCGCCTGGGCGACCTTGCTCATCGCGTCGCGCGTCAGGTACGCCACCCAGTCCTCCGTCACCTTCACGCGCAGCGCAAACTCGCCGTCGTGCTCCTCTCGCGCTTTCAGCGTCGGCGCCGGGATCGTGCCCGCCAGCGCGCCGTCGCGCGCGAACGCGCTGAACGCCCGCGCCATCTGCACCGGCGTCACCAGCACCTCGTACCCGAACGACCACGAGGTCTGCGTGTACTTGTTGAAGTTCTTCGCGCTCGTCACCATCCCCGCGCTCTCGCCCGGCAGCGGCAGGCCCGTCTTCTGCCCGAAGCCGTACTTCCGCACCGCCTCGATCAGCTGCGCATCGCTCAGCCGGCGCGTCACCTGCGCCATGCCGATGTTCGACGAATACACCAGCACCTCGGTCCAGGTGAGTTCATCCTTCGGCGTCACATCCTTCACCGGACGACCGTACTCCGTCCGCCAGATACCCTTGTGCCCGTCGACCATCTCGTCGGGCTTGGCGAGCCCCCGCTCCGTCACCGCGGCCCACAGAAACGGCTTGAAGGTCGAGCCCGGCTCGTACGCATCTTCAAGACACCGGTTCCGCATCATCGACGCGTCCACTCCCTCGACCTTCGGCATCTTGATCGTGCGGAAGCGATACCCTTGCTCCGAAGGCATGTTCGGCGGCGGCGCGTTCTCCTTCGTGAACTCCACCAACCCCGGCGCTTCGCGCAAGTGATCCACCATCGCCAGGATCTCGCCCGAGACGGGGTCCATCACCACCGCGCGCCCGCCCGCGGCATCACACTCCTCCACGCCCCGCAGCAGCTCCTCGTACGCGATTTGCTGGATCACCAGATCGACGCTCAGCCGGATGTCGTCGCCCCGTTTGGGCGCGGCGTACGCGCCCGCCTCGACCCACATCGGCCGGCCCCGCGCATCGCGCACATAGTCCATGTGGCCGTCGCTGGCCTCGAGCGCCGTGTCGAACGCGCGCTCCGCCGCGAGCAGCCCCTCGTGATCCACGCCGACCTTGCCCAGCAGCGGCGCGATCGCGACGCCGTCGGACTGCTCCCGCACGCTGCGCCGTTCGAGGTAGACGCCCTTGACGCCGATCCGCCGAGCCGCCTCGACGCGCGCATCGCTCAGCACATCGCCGACACTCAAATACCGGATGGGCTTCTCGCCCGCGTCCACGCGTCGCGCGCTCTCGGCGACCTTGGGCATGACGCGGTCCGCCACTTCCTGGAACTCCATCCCCGTGACCGCCGCGAGCTTCTCGAGCGCCGGGCCGAAGGGCTCCCGCAACTCCGAGGGATCGACGAAGACGCGGAAACCGCCGCGCGTCGAAGCGAGCACTCTTCCCCGCCGATCGAGCAGATCGCCGCGAGCGCCCTCGTAGACGCGCCGGCTGGCGCGGTCGTGCACGAATTCGCTCAGTCGATCGCTCGGCGCCAGCTGGAGCTGCGTCACGCGGACAACGATCGCCCCCATCGACACCAGCACGGCGATCAGCAGCACGCCGAACACCGCATCGACGCGCCGGCAGCGTTCCTGGCGCGTCTGTTCAACGAGTTTCGTCACGACGCGTCCCTCCGCCGAGCGGGCCGCGGGGCTCCCCGAGCGCCAGCGGGCTGATGTAGGACACCGGCGTGCCGTCGGGCAGGCACCACTCCAGCGGGATCGGCTCCATCTCCGTCTCGGGCGGGAAGTCCGAGGCGAGCCGCTCGGGTGTGACGCGGGCCGCGACCTCGGTTCGCAGCCGCCACAGCGCGCGCTCCATCTCGATCATGCGCTCGGCGGCCTGGGTCATCTCGTGGACGGCCTGAAGCCGCTGCTGGCGCACCACCAGCAAGGTAGCGCCGGCCGAAGCGCCGATCAGGATGAGTGCCGCGAGCTTCCAGACCACGCCCGGCCTCCGAGATCCCCCGTGGGTCAGTTCCTGGGGAGTTTGATCTTGGTTCCCGCGGCGACATTGTCCGGGTCGCTGATCACATCCTTGTTGAGATCGACGATTTCGCGCCAGCGCTTTGCCGAGCCGAGTTCCTTCTTGGCGATGTCCCCGAGCGTGTCGCCGCTCTTAACGGTGTACTCACGCGTGCCGCCGGCCTTCTTCGCCGGCTCCGTCTTCGGCGTGCCTGCGGGGGTGGCGGGCGGGGCGGGGGTGGTCGAGGGGGTCGCCGGGCCGCCCAGCAGCGCGCTCTTGGTGGGGATAAGCAGCGTGACGCCGGGGTGGACCGTGCCGCCGTCGCCGACGCGCCCCTTGTTGAACGCCGCGAGTTCCTTGTAGTGCTTGCCGTCGCCGTAGTACTTGGCGGCGATGGACCAGAGCGTTTCCTTGTCCTGGACATTGTGCCGCTTGAGGTCGCGCGGATCGATGTCCGAGGCGGGAGACTTGGCGGGCTGCTCGCCACCGCCGAGGGGCTTGCCCATCTCCAGCACTTCGGTCTGGATCGCCGAGGGCGGCGTGTGGCCGTTGCTCAGGTCATTCAGCGCCGTGCGGACGGAGTTGGCCAGGTCCTCGAGGACCGAGGTCCCGCCGCCGGAGTTCTCCGCCAGTTCGGTGATCGGCGCATCGGCCGGAGCGCCGGGCGTCGGCGTGCCCTCGATCAAACGGGCCGCGGGAAGGTCGAAGGCGACCTCGCGCCCGCCGACCTGGCCCTGGTCGGTGCCCGACCCGGCGCGGATCGGCGCATCGGCGATGATCGTGCCGCCGGTGGCGCGGCTGGCGCCGGAGAAGTGATCCGAGATCAGGACCGCCACGGCCAGCACGAGTGCGAAGCCGACGATGAGAGCCAGTTTGTGTTCGCGGGTCATGGGGCGCGCGTCCTTGCTGATCGTCGCGCCGCGGACGGGCCGGGGCGCGGGGTTGCGGCGAGTCCATTCGCCGATTCGGGTTGAAATCCGAGTGTCGGCGTTCACGCCGACGCGTCGGTTTGATCCTACAACAAACGGAGCACTCTGAGGCGCGCCGAGCGTGAGCGCCTGTTAAAATCGATCTCGTTCTCGTCGGCCTCGACCGGCCGGCGCGTCAGCGGCTCGCCGAGCCCCGACTCCTGCATGCGCTGGAACGCGTGCTTCACGAGGCGGTCCTCCAGCGAGTGGAAACTGATGACGCCGATCCGCGCGCCGGGCGCCAGCCAGCCGCCCCCGACCGACCGACCCGCGGGTTCCGGCCCGCCGGCCGTCGCCGATGGCCTGCGACGCACCATCGCGCCCCGTTCCACGGACTCCAGAAGCGAGGAGAGATTGCCGAGTTCATCGTTGACCGCGATCCGCAGCGCCTGAAAGGTTCGCGTGGCGGGGTCGATCCTCCCCGACCCGCCCACGCCGACAACAGACCGGATGAGCTCCGCCAACCGGGATGTGGTCTGTATCGGCGAGCGTTCGCGCGCATCGACAAGTTTTCGCGCAATCGCGCGCGCCATACGCTCTTCCCCGTATTCACGGATGATCCCCACGAGTTCCACCTCGGGAAGCGTGTTGACCAGCTCCGCCGCCGATGCACCCCGGGTCGGGTCCAGCCGCATGTCCAGCGGCCCCTCGGCGCGAAAACTGAACCCCCGCGAAGGGTCATCCATTTGGCTCGACGAAAACCCCAGGTCCGCCAGCACCACATCCGCCGCCAGACCCATGCCCGCCAGCGTCCGCGGCAGGTCGGCGAAGTTCCCCCGCACCGCGACCACGCGCCCGCACCCCGGCGCCGCCTCCAGCCGGGCCTTGGCGACCGCCAGGCACCCCTCATCCAGGTCGTTGATCACAATGGTCCCGGTGGGGCCGGCCCGCGTCCCCAGGGCCGCGGCGTGCCCCCCCTGCCCGGCGGTGCAGTCCACGACCGTCTCCCCCGGCCGGGGGTCCAGCATCCGCAGGACCGCCTCCTGAAGAACAGGGATGTGCGAGAACACTCCGGCAACGGGGGGGGTTGGGTCGGTCACGCCATGACAGTAGCCGGACTTCCAGCCCGAGCGCCCGAACGCCGTAGACTGCGCCGATGACTCAACCGAGCCGTGCCGCGTGCGTGCTGTTGTGGGCGACCTCGTTGCTGCTGGCGTCGTGCGCTCCGCAGCGCATCCTGATCGACCTGGCGCCCGGCGACGGGCGACTGGCCGAGACCGCTGTCCTGAAAGACGACGGCGCGGGCGAGAAGGCGCCGAAGATCGCGATGATCGATGTCCGGGGGCTGATCGCCAGCGTGGACACCGGCCTGATCGTCTCTTCCGGCGGCAATCCGGTGGATGATCTGGTCGCACGCCTCGACAAGGCCGGGCAGGACCCGCAGGTCAGGGCCGTCATCCTCCGCGTGAACTCCCCCGGCGGCACGGTCGCGGGCAGCGAGTCCATGTACCGAGAAATCCGCGCCTTCCGCAAGCGCACCGGCAAGCCCGTCGTCGCGAGCATGGCCGAGGTCGCCACCTCCGGCGGCTACTACATCTCGCTCGCGGCCGACCGAATCGTCGCGCAGCCCTCGAGCGTCACGGGGTCGATCGGCGTGCTGTTTCAGACCTTCAATGTGTCGCAAGGCATGAGCCGCTGGGGGATCGAGTCGCGCGCCGTGGTGTCGCGCCCCAACAAGGACCTGGCCAGCCCCTTCGAGCCGCCAGACGATGAGCACTACCGAATCCTGCAGGGGCTGGTGGATGAGTTCTACGAGCAGTTCCGCGGGCTGGTCGCCGAGCGCCGCCCCTCGATCGAAACCGCCGACATGGAGACCGTCACCGACGGTCGCGTGTTCACGGGGACCACAGCGCACGAACTCGGCCTGGTCGACGCGGTGGGCGATGTGCGCGAGGCGTTCGCGGAGGCCAAATCGCTGGCGGGGATCGACCGCGCGCAGCTCGTCAAGTACCACGCCGAGGGCCGGCGTCCGAACTCGGCCTATGCGCTGGGGCCGGGGGCGCCGGAGGCCGGCGGCCGGCAGATCAACCTGATGCAGTTGAACCTGAACAACGCCGCCGAGAGCTCGTCCGGGTTTTATTACCTCTGGTCTCCGGGGCTGACGACGCCCTGAGACCGGCGTCGGGCCGCCCGGGATGACTCGGGCAGGGGCGCGCCCTATCGTCTGGACCGCGCGGCGACCCGCCGCACCGCGCCCCCCATCGCCACAGAAGGAGTCGGAGTATGCCCCGCCGCTCGAATGTTCTCGCCACACTCGTGATCGCCTCGTGTGTCGGGGTGGGAATGACGCTCCCCGGGCTGATCGCCCCCGCGCAGGCCATGCAGCGCCGCGCCGCCGAGCACGCGATCGCCGTCTGCGCGACGCCGCTGCTGCTCAACGATCTCATGGAGTCCGACCGCTTCAAGCCCGAGCGCGAGCGCTTCGCCCAGGAGAAGACCGTCGATCTGGAGCCGATGATCAAGGAGATCCAGGAGCTCCAGGGGCGACTCCAGCAGATCACGCAGGAGGACCCCGAGTTCCCGCAGCTCTTCCAGCGCTTCCAGCAGCTCCGCCAGCAGATTCAGGCGCGCCAGACGGAGATCAATGCCGAACTCGAGTCCTTTACCGCCAAGCAGGTGGTCGAGGCGTACAAGCTCGTCCGCTCGTCCGCGCAGGCGATCGCCGATGACCTCGGCTTCGACTATGTCATCTCCACCGGCCAGGAGGACGAGGAATTCAACACGACCGTGGTCGACGCCACGCTGCGCCAGATCATGGCCCGCCCGGTGATCATGGCCCCCGAGGGAACCGACATCACCGAGGATGTCCGCGAGGATCTGAACCTCGAGTGATCGCGCTCAACCCTCGACAACGGCGTCCAGAAGCCCCGCCAGCGCATCAATGATCCGGCGCTTCACCTCGGCCATCGGCGGCGTCCGCGCGCCCAGTTCATTCGACAGACTCGTCACCTTGCGCCCGCCGATCCCGCACGGGACGATGAACCCGAAGTGATCGAGGTCGGTCGTCACATTCAGCGCCAAGCCGTGCATCGACACCCACCGCCGCACCCGCACGCCCATCGCGGCGATCTTGCGTGTCGGTCCGTCACCCCCCGCACGCCCGGCCGTCCACACGCCCGTCAGCCCCGGCTCGCGACCGGCCGGAACGCCGAAGTGCGCACACACATCAATCGCGCATTGCTCCAGCGTGCGCATGTAGGCGTGCAGCCCCAGCCCGAGCCGGTTGAGATCGAGAATCGGGTAGACCACCAGCTGCCCCGGCCCGTGATAGGTGATGTCGCCACCGCGATCGGTCGGACGCACCTGAACGCCCGCGCCCGCGAGCCGCGCCTCATCGGCCAGCAGATGACTCGCGGCGGACTCCCGCCGGCTCACCGTGATGACGGGCGGGTCGTGCTCGACCAGCAGCACCGTGCCCACGCGCGCGCCGCCGGACTCCCGCCACCCGAGCACGCGTTCGTGCTCGGCGCGCTGCCGCGAAAGCGCATCGTCGTAGTCCATCCGTTCAAGATCGAGAACGACCAGCCGACGCGTCGCGGGTGGGCCGACAGACGGGCGCGTGGCTCAGCCCTCCTCGTCGGGGCTCATATCGCCCAGTTGCGAGAGTGCCGCGTCGTAGGCGAGGACGAAGCACGCCAGGTCCCGCCCCGCCCGCGCCGGGTCGCACGAGCGCGGGTCGATCGGCGTCAGCGACCGGAAGATGAAGAGCTTCTCGTCGTTGCGGTAGTGCTGCATCGGGCCGAGTCTGGCGCCCTCGTAGCCGGTGTCGGCGAGTTCCTCATCGATCATGTCGTCCAGGTCGTCGCCGGCGTAGACCAGGTCCTGCTCGATGGACTGGCTCAGGTAGCGATCGGCGCTGACCCACGCGACGAACAGGCCCTGCTCCGACGGCTCGACCCGGTACAACGCGCCCTCGGGGGCGTCCACCGCGTGCGCGATGAGCATCCCTTCGGCGATCTCGCACCGGTCGAACCGCTCGTGGGCCGCGAGAATGGCGGCCGCCTGTCGGATCGCTTCCTGCGCCCGCTCGCTCACCATCGGTCCGGCTCCTGTCATCACGACTCGTTCCTCATGTCGGTCTCCAAGGACGGGGATCATAGCCGCCCCGGAATCCGCGATCGCGTGGTCCCGCACATCGGGACCGGCGTGTAGACTCGCGCCGATGCCGACCGAAGCCCCCGAGACATGGACGACGCGCCGCCTCCTGGCGTGGGTGGGCAAGGCGCTGGCCGACAAGGGCGTCGACTCGCCGCGCCTCTGCGCCGAGATGCTGCTGAGCCATGTGCTGGTCTGCGACCGGCTGCGGCTGTACGCGGACGCCGACCGCCCCGCCTCGAGCGAGGAACGCGACCGGCTCCGCGCGCTCGTCGCCCGGGCCCTCCGCCACGAACCCGTGCAGTACCTCGTCGGCGAGGGATGGTTCTTCGGCCTCCCCTTTACCTGCGACAAGCGGGCGCTCATCCCCCGCCCCTCGACCGAGACGATCGTCGAGACCATTCTCCAGCACGAACGCAGCACGCCCGCCGGGCGCGAACCCCTCATCGCCGATCTCTGCACCGGCTCCGGCTGCATCGCCGTGACGCTCGCCCACCGGCTCCGCGCAGCGCGCCTCATCGCCACCGACATCTCGCCCGAAGCGCTTGAACTCGCGGCGGTGAACGCCGATCGGCACGCGGTGGCCGATCGTATCGAGTTCCGACAGGGCGATCTGCTGGCCCCCCTCGCGCCCGACGCCGGCGAGTTCCACTACATCGCCTCCAACCCGCCCTACATCCCCGATCACGAGTGGGACGCGGTCGAGCCCAATGTCAAGGACCACGAGCCGACACTCGCGCTGCGCGCCGGCGCGGACGGGCTGCGGCTCGTCGGCCCGATCATCGCCGAGGCCCCGCGCCTGCTGGCCCCGGGCGGCATGCTGCTCGTCGAGATCGCCTCCTGCACCGAGAGCGAAACGCTGGAGATGGCGCGTCGGCACCCGCTGCTGACGGGCGATGAGGCGCGGGTCCTGAAGGACTCCGACGGCCTGCCGCGCGTGCTCGTGGCCCGTCGCACCGGTTGAGCGTCAGCCCGAGCGGTCGCCGGTCAGCGCCTTCTTGACCTCTTCGATGAGCTTCTCGACCTGGAACGGCTTGAAGAGCACATTCTGCAGGCCTTCCTGGCTCGCGCGCACGATCGAGTGATGCGGGTCGTAACCGAACCCCGTCATCAAGATGACCGGCGTGAGTCGCGCGCGGTCCTTGGCCGCCGAGAACACCTCGTAGCCCGTCCGGTCGCCCAGATTGATGTCCGAGATGACCAGGTCCGGCGGCGGGGCGATGGTGGCCAGCGCCGAGATCGCGGCCGCGCCGGTGTTGAAGGTCGTCACCTCCGCGCCGCGCTTGGTCAGCACATCGCGGATGATCCCCGAGATCTCCGGCTCGTTGTCGGTGACGAGCACGCGCCGGCCGAGCAGCGCCGGGTCGATCTCCGAACGCGCCATCGCCTCCTCGATGCCCAGCAGCGTCTGCGCCCCGCGCGAGAGGTTCTTCATCCGCCGGCGGATCGAGTCCACATCGCCGACGATGCGCTCGATGTGCTTCATCGTCTCGGGCGTCGCCCCGGCCTTCTCCCGCAACCATTCGACCTCGATGATCAGGTCGTTGAGCGGCTCGCGGAGTTCGCCCTCGACGGTCCCCGTGGCGACTTCACGCGTCGCGGACCGCTCGACGACAAGCAGATTGAGGATGTGCAGCGAGAGCGCGACATACCGCGCGTAGATCTCAAGGAACTGCCGCTCGGCCTCGCCGAAGGCGTTCTCCTTCTCGCTCTCGACATTGAACACGCCGATCACGCGGTCGAAGATCATCAGCGGCACGGTCAACGACGAGCCGGCGTGCTCCAGACCCGTCACATACCGCGGGTCCTCCTGCGCCACCTTGCAGATGTAGCTCTGAGAAGTGCTCGCGACGAGGCCGCTGATCCCGCTGCCCTCGGGCTCGGCCTTGAGCACGATCGCCTTGGCCTCCTCCGGCAGGCCGTGCGACATGACGACCTCGAGCTCGTTGGTCTTGCGGTTCAGCAGGCGGATCGCGAAGTGGTCGAACGAGAGCAGGTCGTGCGCCGACGCGACGACCCGCTTCTCGAGCACCGCCAGCCGCTCGGTGACATGCATCTTGCGGATCGAGTCCTCGTCGAGATTCACCAGTTCGCGCCCGGCGCGGTCGATCGCGTCGATCTTCTGCTGCATGCGCTCGCGCGAGGAGACATCGCGGACGATAGCCGCGGCACGATCGACCCCGCGCGACGAGAACACCGGCGAGACGAGGACCTCCATGGTCCGGCCCGAGGCGCGGTCGCGGAAGACACGGCGCTTGGTCCCCGGCGGGGCCGGGTCCAGCCGCGCCGCCCGGGCCGCGAACCGCCCGATCGCGCGGACGCACAACCTGGCGATCCGCGCGCGCAGCCCCTCGTCGAAATCGCGGAAGCGGGAGTTGGTCCAGAGCACCGCGCCGTTGCGGTCGATGAGGCAAGCCCCGGCGCCCAGAGACTCCAGCAGCGTCGTCGTCAGACTCTCCTGCAGGTCGTGACCCAGCCCCACCAGGTGCGTCGGCTTGATCATCACCGCGTCGCACTGCGAACGCTCGAGCGTCTGGCGGATGTCCGCCAGCGACGAGGAACGAGACTCGAACACCCCGGCCAGTGCGCGGCCGATCTCCGCGGGCGTCGCGGGGAGGCCTTCGACCACAAGCAACTTCGGAAGGCGATCGGGCATAATGCGGCGTGACCCCGCGACGCGGACCGGACATCCAACGGCGGCGCGGGCTACGCCTCAAGTCTATCGCCCGAGTCCCCGGCGTGTATCAGCGTCGGCTTTCCCGCGAATATCCCTTGACGATTCAGCCCATCCCGCCCCGCTCGCCGATGAACACCACGGGTACGCGGCCCGGGCGCGGCCATCTCGATCATGATCTCCGTCAGGAATGTACACAGGTCGTTCGGGGCCGTCCGCGCGGTCCGAGGCGTGTCCTTTGAGATCCCCAAAGGCCAGGTTGTCGGCATCCTCGGGCCCAACGGGGCGGGCAAGAGCACCACGATCAGGATGCTCGTCGGATCCCTCCCGCCCACCTCCGGCACGATGGCCGTTGACGGGCTCGACTGCGTCGCCCGCTCGCGCCAGGTCCGCGCCCGGCTCGGCTACCTCCCCGAGAACAACCCGGTCTACCCCGAGATGCGCGTCGTCGAGTACCTCCGCTTCCGCGCCTCGCTCTACGGCGTCCGCGGACGCGCCCGCCGGCGGGCCGTCGAGCGGGTGATCTCCCGGTGCTGGCTGGGGGACATGCGCCGCCGACGCGCCGGCCAACTCAGCAAGGGGTACCGCCAGCGGCTCGGGCTGGCCGCGTCGCTGGTCCACGACCCGCCCGTGCTGATCCTCGACGAACCGACCAACGGCCTCGACCCCTCGCAGATCGCCGAGACGCGCCGGCTCATCAAGGAACTCTCCGGCGAGCGGACCATGCTCATCGTCTCGCACATCCTGCCCGAGGTCGAGCGGACCTGCGACCGCATCATCATCTTCGCCGGCGGCGAGATCCGCGCCGATGGCTCACCCGAGGCCCTCATCGAGTCCTCCGCCGGTCCTTCCCGGGTCATTGTCGAGGTGCAGACGCGCGACGACGAACGCGCGCGGTCGGTGATCGCATCGGCCCCCGGCGTCGCGAACGCGGCCGTCGTGGGGCGCGACGACGATTGGCTGCGCATCGAGGCGGCCGCCCGCCCCGGCGCCGACCCCCGTGAGCCCATCGCCCGCGCGTGCGCGGGCGCCGGCCTGCCGATCCGCGAACTCACGCGCGAGCGCCCGACGCTCGAGCGCCTCTACCTCCGCATGACCCAGCCCCCGGACGACGCCCCCGCCCCCGAGGCCCCGGGCGCGGAGCGCGCCTCATGAACGCCGTCTTCGCCATCGCCGCGCGCGAATTCGCCTCCTGCTTCCGCACCTCGCTCGGATGGGTCGTCATCGCGCTCTACCTGATGCTCTCGGGCTTCTGGGTGGCCTTCGGCACGATCACGCCCGGCGAACCCGCGTCGATGCGTGTGTTCTTCTCGATCAGCCAGTGGCTGCTGCTCATCGTCGCCCCGGCGATCTCGATGCGGCTGGTCTCGGAGGAACTCCGCACGGGCACGATCGAGTCGCTCATGGCCGCGCCGATCTCGGAGTGGCAGGCCGTCCCCGGCAAGTACCTCGGCGGCGTGGCCTTCTATCTGGCGATGCTCGCGCCCTCGCTCGCGTATGTCGCGGTGCTGGAGATGGTCGCCGACCCCGACTACGGCCCCCTGCTGGCGGGCTACACCGGGCTGATCCTCGTCGGCATGCTCTACATCGCCGTCGGGCTGGTGATCTCCACGCTCACACAGAGCCAGATCGTCGCGCTGCTGGGCACCTTCTTCTTCTTCGTCGCGCTGCATGTCATCGGTACGCAGGGACCCGAGCGCCTCGGCGGTGACTTCGGTCGCTCGCTCCGCTTCGCCGCGATCGCCCCGCGCATCAACGACTTCGCCAAGGGCGTCATCGAACTCCGCCATGTCCTCTTCTTCCTGGCGTGGTCCGGCTTCGCGCTCAGCGTCGGCGTCGTCTCCCTCGAGTCCCGGAGGTGGCGATGACCGTATCCCCCAACCCCAACTCCGGCGACTCCTTCGTCCGGCGCGCCCGCTACGGCGTGGCCTCCATCGTGATCCTCGCGCTCGTCTTCGCCTCGGCCGTCCTGGTCACCGTCATCGGCGAACGCCGCAACCTGCGCATCGACCTCACCTCGACCCGCGAGCACACCCTCTCGCAGCGCACCGGCGCCATGCTCGCCAACCTCGACGAGCCGATCGAGATCGTCATCAACGCCGACCTCCGCGACCCCGCGACCATCGCCTCGCTCCCGCCCGTCCGCGACCTCATCGACCTCTTCGAGAGCGCCTCGGACCGCATCCGCGTCACCTGGGTCGATGTCGGCGCCGACCCGGCCGTCAGCGGCTTCACCGGCGTGATCGAACGGCTGGCGGCGCTCTCAGAGCGTCCCATCGCCGAACACACCCGCGTCGTCAACACCGCCGCCGCGGACGCACGCACGCTCGCCGATCAACTCGCCGCGCTCATCGACGACCTCGACGCCGGCGCCGCCTCGCTCCCGCCCGAGCCCGCGGCCGAACTGAAGCGCGCCGTCGTCGGCTGGCGTGTCCAGCACGACACGCTCGCCCGCGCCGTCGAGGAAGCCGAGGCCGCCGCCAGCACCTCCTTCGCCGGCGTCAGGATCCCCGAGTCCGACCGCGCCATCGGCGCGCTCGACCCTTCGCTCCGCGCCCTGGCCACCTCACTCGACGGCGGGTCGCGCTGGCTCGATCAGCACGCCTCGGCCGCCGACGACGACCGCGCCCGCACACTCGGCGCCCTCGCCGAACGCTGCGCCCGCGCGCGGGACGCCGCGGCCACCATCGCCGACGAACTCGATCAACTCGCCCCCCTCGAACCCCTGCTCCTCACTCGACTCCTCCAACGCCAGCAGGCCATCGTCGTCTTCTCCGCGCGCGGCGCCACCGCCATCAACTTCGACTCCATGTTCCCCCCCGCCGCGGTCCTCGACGGCTCCACCAGCGCCGCGGCACTCTTCACCGGCGAGGAACTCATCGCCACCGCCATCGGCAGCATGAACCGCGAGGACAACCCCATCGTCGTCCTCGTCCACGCCGAACCGGTCAGCGTGCTCGACGGCGACCCCCAGGCCGACACCCTCGGCCTCCGCATCGCAGGGATGGTCGAGAAACTCCGGCTCCGGCGCATCGATGTCACCGAGTGGCGCGTCACCTACGACGCGCTGCGCCCCACGCTCCTCGATATCAACCCCGACGGATCACGCCCCGTCGTCTGGATGGTGCTCCGCGCACCCTCGCAGGCCGATGCCCGCGGCGCCACCGGCCTGGCCGCGGCCGACCGCGCCATGGGCACGCAGCGACTCGCCCGCGCCCTGGGCGAACTCCTCGACTCCGCCGAGAGCGTCCTGATTTCGCTCGAGCCTTCCGAACTCCCCGTGATCGGCGAGCCCGACCCGATGGTCGAACCCCTCCAACGCTTCGGCATCCGTCCCGACACCGGGCGCATGCTCCTCGGCGTGCGCCCCAGCGCGCAGGGCAAGTCCGTGCTGGCGTTCCAACTGGTCCGCAGCGCCGACGCCGACTCACCCGTCGGCGCTTCCATCAACGGTTTGACGACGCTCCTGCCGTGGGCGACCGCGATGAAACTCGAGGGCGCGCCCGAAGGCATCACCACTGCTCCCATCATCACCGTCGACGCCGACGCCGCGGGCGGAGAAGTCTGGGCCGAGTCCCAGTGGCGGGTGTGGCGCAACGCGCCCCCCGCGCCCGTCCCCACCGCAACCCCACCCACCCCAGACCCCGACCGCGATGGCTTCGCCGACGCCTGGACGCTCGCGGCATCGGCCGAGGTCGCCAGAACCGACGCCCGCGGCCGCCACCAGCGCGTCATCGTCATCGGCTCGCCCGCGTGGCACGAGGACCTCTTCCTCGACGCCGCGAGCATCGTCGAGGGCCGGCGCGTCTTCAGCTTCCCCGGCAACGCCGGGCTGCTCGAGTCCTCGATCGCGTGGCTGGCCGGGCAGGACGAACTCGTCGCCCCCAGCCCACGCGTCCGCGACATCGCACGCATCGGCCCGCTCACGCCCGGTCAGTTGGCCGCGATCCGCTGGGCGCTGGCGGCCGGGCTCCCGGTGCTTGTGCTGACGATCGGCGCGGGTGTTCGCATTCTGCGCGGATAATCGCCCCCGGCCCCGCGGCCCGCTCCATCACCCTGCCCCACGCCGTACACTGGTGGCATGTCCACCAAAGCGCTTGTGACGACGCTCATCGTGTTCGCCGTGCTGGTCGGTATCGCCGTGCTGCTCAATCAGGGCGGCCCGCAGAAGGTCAACTCCGCCACGAGCACCACCCCGCTCCTGCAGATCGACGCCGCGAAGATCGAAGCGATCGAAGTGCGCCCGGCCGACGCGCCGCCCGCGCTCGTGCGCCGCACCGACGCCGGCGGCTGGGTATTCGTCGCCGGCGACCTCGAGTGGCCCGTCGCCGCCGACGCCCCCAACGCGATGCTCCGCCTGCTCTCGAATCTCACCGGCTCCGACCCCGGCAGCGACGCCGCGGCCATCGGCGACCGCGCGTGCAGCATCGCGCTCACGCTCGACGACGGCACGACCCGCACGCTCACGATGTCGCAGGACACCATCGGCGGGCGCACACCCGCGCGTGTCGACGGCGGGGATGTCGTGCTGATCGACGCCGAACTCCTCAACGCCGCGACCGCGCCCGGGCCGCGCGGCTGGCGCATCTCGCAGGCACTCCCCGGCGCTGGGCCGGTCGATACCTCGCGCCTCACCATCGAAACGCCCGAGGCGGGCATCTCGCTGGCGCGCGTGGAAGGCGTCTGGCAGATGCGCGCCCCCGTCGGCGCCCGCGCCGACGAGCAGGCCGTCGCCGGGCTGCTGCGCTCGCTGGGCGAGATCCGCGCCGAGGCCTTCCTCGACGCCCCCGACACGCCACGCGGCTCCGTCTCCGGCCTCGACTCCCCACGCATGGTCGTCACCGCCGAGCGCGACCGCCGGCTCGTCGACGCCGCCGGGCGCGTCACCGTCCTGACCAGCGCCGATCAACTCCGCATCGGCGGGCCCGCCAGCGCCGACGGCTCCACCGTCTACGCCGCGCCCGACGCCGCGCCCTCCTTCGTCATGGTCCTCCGCGACGACCCCACCACTTCCATCCCGACCAGCCCGCGTCACTACCTGGCGACCACCGCCACCGGCGTGCGCCCGTCGGATGTGTGGGTCGTCGTGGTGCAGCCGGACTCCGGCGCGCAGTTCGGACGGCGCCGCCACCTCGATCAGTGGCTGAACCTCAACGCCGACGGCTCGACCAGCGACGCCGAACGCGCCCCCGTCGACGAACTCCTCGCGTTCCTCGCTCAGACCCCCGGCGAGCCGGACATCGCAACCGGCGAGGTCCGCTCACTGGCGAAGGTGGACCTGCTGGACTCCGAGGGCGGCCTCCTCGACCGAATCACCATCGGCTACACCGCCGACGGGCAACTCGCCGCGCGGTCCGGCCGCATCATCTGGACCTACCCCGACGCCGCCGCGCCCGCGCTGCTCGCCGTGCCGTCATTCGCCGATCTGCCGGCGATCGCGCCCCGCCCGGATGCGCCGCCCACCGACCCCGCCTCCCCCATCAACAAGCCCAAGTGATCGATCACCCCGCCGCGTCGCGCCGCCGCGTGTAGGTGAGCATCGCGTCGTCGCCGCAGCGGCGCAGATCGATCAACTCAAACCGGGTCGCCAGCGCCAGCGACGACCGCTCGCCCAAGTGCGCCGGGCCGGGCGCCCCGTCATCGCCGATGACGATCGGCGCCTGAAACACCACGCAGCGATCGGCCAGATCCGCGTCCATCAGCGCGCCCATCAGCCCCGGCCCCGCCTCGACCAGCACATGCGTCGCGTCCCCCTCATGCGTGTGATCCTCGCAGCAATCGCACGCGTGCAGCCCGCTCAATTCCGCGAAGAACCCCAGCGCCTCGGCCAGATCCACCTTCCCCGCCACCGACGGCACAAACAACATCCGCGCGCCCCGATCCGCCAATTCATCCGCCCGCTCCGTCTCCAGCATCTCCTCGGTCGTCACGATCCATAGCGCCGTTTCGTCGGCCGTCCGCATTAGCGCGCTGTCCACCGGCGTCCGCAGTCGCGAGTCGATCACCACCCGCGAGGCCGACCGCCGCACCGGCACGCCCCGCGCCGTCAGCAGCGGGTCATCCGCCAGCACCGTCCCCGCGCCTGTGAGGATGACATCCGCGCACGCCCGCATCCGGTGCACACGCCGCCGCGACTTCTCGCACGAGATCCACTTCGACTCCCCCGCCCGCGTCGCGATCCGACCGTCGATCGACTGCGCCCACTTCAGCGTGACGAACGGCCGTTTGTCTCGCACCAGACGCACGAACGGCTCGCTGAGTTCGATCGCGTCGCGGCTCGCCGCCGACTCCTCTACACGCACCCCCGCCGCGCGCAGCCGCTCCACGCCCCCCGTCGAAACCTCGTTCGGGTCCCGGCGCGCGATCACCACCCGCCGAATCCCCGCCGCGATCAACGCGTCCGCGCACGGCGGCGTCTTGCCGTGATGCGCGCACGGCTCGAGCGTCACCCACGCCGTCCCACCTCGCGGGTCGCGACCATTCGCGCGGCACGACGCCAGCGCCTCCACCTCCGCGTGCGGCCCTCCGAACACCCGATGATGCCCCACGCCCCCCACCGCCCCGCCGTCATCCCCGATCACGCACCCCACCATCGGATTCGGCTCGACGCGCCCCGCCCCGCGCAGCGCCGCGCGCGCCGCCAGGTCCAGCATCCGCGCATTCAGTCGCTCATCCCCCGGCATTCAGGCCATCCTCCGCAGCGCCGCCCGCTCCGCGCCGCTCACATGCCCCTCGACCTCGCGCAGCCACCGCTTGGCGTCGCTCCCGTACCCCGCCGTCGGCTTGAGCTCGGCGATCCGATCGCACCAGTACCGGTTGAACCGCATCATCGTCAGCTCGCGCACCAGTTTCGCCGTCATCGACGCCAGCGCCACCGGGAAGTGCGATCCGTCCGCGTCGATCGCGAAGGTCACCCGCATCCGCCGCCGCTCACCCGCCCCTTCCCCCGCCAGGTCGTACACGCTCACCTCCCGCCGCTCCATCACCGTCGTGACGCGCACGCCCGGGATCGCCGCCGCGAGCCGGTCCGCGTACGCCACGCGTCCCCCCTGCCGATCGATCACGACACGCGGGCCGTGCTCGTCCAGGTCCGGCTCGTGCGCGTGATCTTCCCACACCCGGCGCAGCAACACCGCGACGCGCTCGAAACTGATGTCCGACTTGAGCGCCCCGCGACTCACCTCGGCATTGAACACCGTCTCGTCGCAGACGCGGCACGCGACCCCCGCGAACCGCACGCCCGCGCGTCCGCACGCAGCCGACAGACGCGAACAGATCAGCGTGAACTGGTCCGCCGTCGTCGCCAGCGGCAGCGCGATCGCGTCGGGGTGGTACCACGCCGGGGCCCTACCCACCGCTTCGCCCGCGCCAAGCGCCGATCGCAGAGACGCATCGCACCCGCACCGCGTGCCCGCGCACGCCAGCACCCCCAGCACACCCCGCTCGAGATGCTCAAGCGGATGCCGCTTCCCCCCCGACGGCAGCTTCACACGCTTGGAGTCGTTGATCACCACCGACGATGTCGCGGCATCGGCCACCTCCCGGACCACGACCGGCGCGAGCATCGCCCACAGGTCCGGGCGCGTCGGCGCGTCCGCAGCGGCGCGCACCTCGACGACGCTCGACGCCACGCACAGCGGCCCGAGCAGCGGGCCGTAACCCGCCTCGTCGATCCCCGCGTAGATGATCCGCCGCTCGGCCATCCGCGCCAGCGTAAATGAAAAACCGGGCCCCTGAGGGCCCGGTCATGGATGATCTCAATCAAGTCGTGGGAGTGATCCCGGCTTACAGGTCGCGCCCCCAGATGCCGCCGATGTTCACCCAGAAGTGACCCGGCTGAAGGACGCCGCCGCCCTCGGCGGTCCAGTAGATGTTGTAGAAGGGGCCGGAGAGCTCGCAGCGGCTGAACGCGGCGCCGTCGCGGTACGGGATCGTCTGGCGGGCGCTGCCGTCAAACATGGCGACGGGGATGATCGAGCCGGCCTCGAACCACGCCTTGCCGACCTCGGGGTTGTGCAGCGCATCCCACAGGAAGAAGGCGACCTTCTTCGTCGGGTGCCGGACCTCCGCCATCGGGTTCTGGCGGACATAGCGGATCGCGCCCTGCGGGCTGGTCGGGTTGAACGGCGGCTGATCGCTCGCGGTCATCAGCGTCGAGCAGTTCGCGTTGTCATCGATGTAGCTGAAGGCCTTGGGGTTGAAGATGTTCGTGGTGGCGTAGCGATAGGAAGAGCACTTGAGTCCGGAGATCCAAGAGCCGGAGGGACGCGGGTACGCGCCCGCGGCGGTGCCCTGCGAGCCGGTGCGGATGCCGTCCTTGAGCTTCTTCCAGTCCTCGAAGAGCTTCTTGTCCGAGGGGCACGCGAAGACATCCTGCAAGATCGCCGTGCCCTCGCCCTCGACCATGTACTCGGCCATGGGGAGCATGTAGGCAGTCGTGATATCCGCGCCGTTGCCGGCGCCGCCCCACGACTGATCGGTGTTCAGGTCCGAGAGAACGGCCGCGTTACCAGCCAGGCCGTTCGTCGTATAGAAGCTCTGGATCGGCGGAGTCACAATCCAGTTCGCGGTCGGAATGAATGTATTGCCGAAGCGGAACGCGACATTGCCCCGAGCGCCGACCGCCGCGGCTTCCGCGGGGCTCGATGCGTTCGAGATCGGGCTGTTGAGGATCGTGTCCTTGTTCTGCGACGCATAGTTGGCGATGCCCTGGGCGTGCTGCTTCATGTTCGCCACGCAGCGCGACACACGCGCCTGACGGCGGGCCGTGCCCACGGCCGGAAGCAGAATCGAGATGAGCAGCGTGATGATCGTGATGACCACCAGCAACTCAACGAGCGTGAAGCCCTGACCGCGACGATTTGATTTCATGGTGACTGCTCCAGACTGGTGAGGGACGGCCGAACTCCGCACGCCCTGATCGCACGAGCCGGCGTGGGGCCTCCGCCCTCCAACCCGCCGGACCTGCACTTTGTTCACACAACGATCCTATCCGACGAATCCGGGGCCGCAAACCCCGAATCCAACACTATTTCCGGCTCCCGACCCGGGCGCCGCTCCTGCGTCACCCCAAGCGGAAACCGATGAATGCGGCTGAGAGGAGTCGAACCTCCACGGGATATACTCCCACTAGAACCTGAATCTAGCGCGTCTGCCAATTCCGCCACAGCCGCGGCGTCACGGGTGAGGCAGGATAGCCGCATCGCTCCCGTCCGCAAGTGAACCCTCCTTGGCGCACCCGCCGACCCCCCGCACCGATGTCGGCGCGGAGACCCGGGATTGCAACACATGCCGATACGGGGGGTCGCCCCCGGCGGTTCCGCCGTCCCAGCGGATTCCCTCACACCCCGGTCAATCGGAGTCGTCGGCCACCACGCGGCGGCGGTCCCCCGCCCCCCCCGCCCCCGCTGCCGCGCCCGTTCCCGCCCCGCCGCCCTTGGCGCTCGGCTCCGCGCTCTCGGGCTTGGCCTCCATCGATGCCGCGGGCACATACCCCGGAACCTTGCGGGCGACCAGCACCGCCCGGCGCATCTCGGCCGCGAGTTCGGGGTTGTCCCGCAGGAACTGCTTGGAATTCTCGCGTCCCTGTCCCAGCCGGACCTCGCCGTAGCTGAACCACGCGCCGGACTTCTCGACGATCCCGTCGTTCACGGCCAGGTCCAGCAGGTCGCCCGACCACGAGATGCCCTCGTCGAACATGAGATCGAACTCGGCGTCGCGGAAGGGCGGGGCGAGCTTGTTCTTGACGACGCGGGCGCGCACGCGGTTGCCCACCGCCGTGTCGCCGTCCTTGATCGAGCTCAGCCGGCGGACATCCAGGCGGATCGAGGCGTAGAACTTGAGCGCCCGCCCGCCGGTCGTCGTCTCGGGCGAGCCGAACATCACGCCGATCTTCTCGCGGATCTGGTTGATGAAGATCACCGAGCAGTTCGTCCGCGAGATGATGCCCGTGAGCTTGCGCATCGCCTGGCTCATGAGCCGGGCGTGCAGGCCGACGAAGCTGTCGCCCATCTCGCCCTCGAGCTCCGCCCGCGGCACCAACGCCGCGACCGAGTCGATCACGATCACATTCACCGCGTTCGACCGCACCAGCAGCTCGCAGATCTCCAGCGCCTGCTCGCCGGAGTCCGGCTGCGACACCAGCAGGTCATCGACATTCACGCCCAGCCGGCGCGCCCACGAGGGGTCCAGCGCGTGCTCGGCATCAATGAACGCGGCCACGCCTCCCCCCTTCTGCGCATTGGCGATCACGCTCAGCGCCACCGTCGTCTTGCCCGAAGACTCGGGGCCGAAGATCTCGATGATCCTGCCCAGCGGCAGACCCTTGCCCCCCAGCGCCAGGTCCAGCGAGAGCGAGCCCGTCGGCACACCGGGGACCGCCGCGATCGCCGACTCGTCCAGCCGCATGATCGAGCCCTTGCCGAAGGATTTCTCGATCTGCGCGACGGTGCGCAGGAGGTTGGCGGCGCGTTCCTTGGAGGCCTTGTCGTCGGCATTGTTGCTCGCGGGCATGGGGCGTTCCTTCGTGGGGGCGCCCTTGGAAGACGCCTTGCCGTTCCGGGGGGTGGCTTCTGCTGCTTCGCTGACCATACCGAGGCCTCCTTTGGAGTTCAATGTTCGGATGGCGTCAGGATAGAGATTTTCTGATCAGTTTCAAGTCTGTTCGGGTATAAATTCTGGAAATGTTCGGATGTCCCGGTCCCATCGCCGGAATCCGGCGGCCGGGATCGACTCCGAGCGTTCCGTATACTCGCCGCCCCGTTCTCCACACCCCAACCCCATGCCCCGCGAGGCCGACCCATGACCACCGATGTGAAGACGATCGCCGTGATCGGCGCGGGCCAGATGGGCGGCGGGATCGCCCAGGTCGCCGCGACCGCCGGCATCCACGCCATCGCCTACGACGCCTTCCCCGCCTCGCTCGACAAGTGCCGCGCCCTCCACGCCAAACTCATGGCCCGCGCCGTCGAGAAGAGCAAGATGACCCAGGCCGACGCGGACGCGGCCCTGGCGCGCATCTCGTACACCGGCGACTGGGACGCGATGAAAAAGGCCGACTGGGTCGTCGAGGCGGCGGTCGAGGACGCCAAACTCAAAGCCGAACTCTTCCAGAAACTCGCGCGCTCGTTCACCAATGAGCGCGTCGTGCTGGCGACGAACACGAGCTCGATCTCGATCACGCAGATCGCCGCGGCCGCGGAAGCCGCCGTCCCGGGCGCCGGGGCGCGTGTCATCGGCATGCACTTCTTCAACCCCGTGCCGGTGATGAAGCTCGTGGAGGTCATCCGCGGAATCGCGACGACCGACGAGGTGACGAACCAGACGATCGAACTCTCCAAGGCGATGGGCAAGGAGCCGCACGCGGCCAACGACCGCGCGGGCTTCGTCTCCAACCGCGTCCTCATGCCCATGATCAACGAGGCCTTCTACGCCTGGATGGAGGGCGTCGCCGAGCCCGCCGACATCGACGCGATCATGATGAAGGGGTGCGCCCACCCGATGGGACCGCTGCGCCTGGCCGACTTCATCGGGCTCGACACCTGCGTCCACATCATGGATGTGCTCGCCGACGGGCTGAACAACGACCGCTACCGCGCGTGCCCGAAACTCAAGCAGCTCGTCACCGCCGGCCGCCTCGGCGACAAGACCGGACGCGGCGTGTACGAGTACCCGAAGAAATAAGCGTCAATCCTCGCCACGCGACGACTCCACGATCACCGTCACCGGCCCGTCGTTGACCAGCGCGACCTTCATGTCCGCGCCGAAGACGCCCCGCTCGACGCGCACGCCCAAGGCGCCCACGGCATTGCACAGGGCGCCGAACTCGCGCTCCGCCTCCGGCGGGCGCATCGCCCCATCAAAGCCGGGTCGGCGTCCCTTCCTGCAATCACCGGCCACGGTGAAGTTCGGCACCATCAGCACACCGCCGCCGACATCCAGCACCGACAGATTCATCTTCCCCTCGGCGTCGGGGAACAGCCGCAGGTGGGCGAGTTTCTCGGCCATCCACGCGCGGTCCTTGTCGGTGTCGGCCTTCTCGACGGCCGCGAGCACGAGCAAGCCCCGCCCGATCGCGCCGACAACCGCGCCGTCAATCGTGACCGACGCCTCGCTCACCCGCTGCACGACGGCGCGCACGACGGTGCTTACTCCCGCGCCGTGCCGCAGAACGCCACCGGGCTGCGGTAGCCGTCCTTGTCGTAGGCGCGGACGCCGAAGAGCCAGTTGTCCTTGTGCAGGTCGGTCGTGAAGGAGATGTCGGCGCGGACATCGAACGACCGCTCCCACTGCGGGCTGGTGGTCCGGCGCGCGACGACCTCGTACCCCGCCACATCCGGCTCCGGCGAGGGGTCCCAGCGGATCTCGGTGTCGTTGCCGAGGTCGGCGGTGATGATCCGAGCATTGCTCGGCACGGAGGGCGCGTTGGCGAGGTGAATGAGCGTCAGCGCGTTGAGCTTCGTGACTTCCGCGAGATACCACGCGTCGATCCACTCGGCGGTGTCGCCGAACCTCGTGCCGTTCTCCGTGCGCACATCCTGGTGCTGGCGGTCGTAATCCTCGTACGGCACCGTGAACCGCACGCCGGGGAAGCCCGCCTCGACGAAGGGCGTGTGGTCGCCCCCCCGAAGAAAGCGGTCGTTGCGGAAGACGAGCATCGGCTTCACATCCGTGTCGTGCCACCGCGCCACGAAGTCCACGAACCGCGCCAGTTGCCGCGACGATGAGTCGCTCTCGGCCCCCATCTGCGACAGCCGCCGGTACTCCTCGGGCGTGGCGTTGGTGGGGATGCCTTGCGAAAAAATGCGGATCAGCCCGCGGGCCTCGCGCCCCTCCTCCGAGTCGCTCGGCCACGGCCCGTACGGATCGCCGATCGTGTCGTTGTTCAGCACACCCCGCACATCCCACCCCTGCTCGACCGCCCGGTTCACATGCGCCCGCGCCCCGTGCAGCCCCTGCTCCTCGCCGCTGGTCGCCACCAGCACGACCGTCGAGTCCAGGTCCAGTCTCGCCAGCGTATGGGCCACCTCGATCAACGCGGCAACGCCCGACGCATCGTCATTCGCCCCCGGCGAGTCCCCCTCGGCGTCCAGCGCCCCGGAGTTCCGCGAGTCCAGGTGCGCCAGCATGTAGTACCGCCGGCCCTTCGCCTCGGGCATCGAACCGGGAATCTCACAGATCACATTGACGGCCTCGACCGGTTCGAGAATCCGCCGCCCGTCCGCCTCGATCATGTTCGGCTCGAGCGTGACAACGACCCGCTCCCCCGCCGCCCTGAACTGCTCGGCCACCCAGCGCCGCGCCGCCCCGATGCCGCGGGTGTCGGACTCCGTCTCGGACATCGTGTGGCGCGTGCCGAACGCGCAGAGCGCTTCGATGGAGTCGGTGAGAACCTCTTCCGTGTCCGAAGGGACGCCGATGACCATGCGGCCGTCGTTGTCGATCCGATTTCCCGATCGCTGAACGCGAAAATCGTTCAACGGCTCGGGAACGACCCGCGACGGCAGATCGCCCCGCTCGGGCAGCTCGTCTGCGTTTGTCATCGGGGTCATCATGGCGGTGGCGAGTATCGCGGCATGGACGATCCGGCGTCGGTTCGGCATCATCATGGCAGAATACCCTCCTCGGGCGAGACCAGCGGACGGAGCCGCGATGATCAAGACACCTGACCTTTCCGACCAACGCGTGACCGTCATGGGCCTCGGCCGCTTCGGGGGCGGCGTCGGCGTGACGCGGTTCCTGTGCGCCCAAGGGGCGAGCGTCCTGGTCACGGACCTCGACCCCGCAGAGAAACTCGCCTCATCCGTCGATCAACTCCGGGACCTGATCGACGCCGGGTCGGTGTCGGTCCGACTTGGGGGGCACGACCCGGCGGACTTCACGGGGGCAGACCTCGTCGTCGCCAACCCCGCCGTGCCCAAACCCTGGGACAACCGGTTCCTGCGGGCCGCGTCCGACGCGGGGGTGCCGATCACCACCGAGATCCGCCTGCTCGCCGAGCGCCTCCCCGACCGCGCCCGCGTCATCGGCGTCACCGGCACCGCGGGCAAGAGCACGACCAGCGCGATGATCGCCCACATCCTCCGCCACGCGCACGGCCAGGAGCGCGTCCACTTCGGCGGCAACATCGGCGGCTCGCTGCTCAACCAACTCAACGACATCCGCGCCGAGGATCGCGTCGTCCTTGAACTCTCCAGCGCGCATCTCCACTGGCTCTCCGCGGGCGTGGGATCCCCCGACGACCCCGCCTGGTCGCCCGGCATCGCCGTCATCACCAACATCGCGCCCAACCATCTGGACTGGCACGGCGACGCGGCCCACTACGCCCGGTCCAAAGCGCAGATCCTGACGCCGCGGTCTCCCGCCGACATCGGCATCATCGGCCCGGGAGTCAGCGAGCACCTCCGCGCCGCACCCCCCCACCGCCCCCTCCGCCTGCTCGACCGATCACTCGCCGACGGCCTCCGTCTGGCGATCCCCGGTCCGCACAACCGCATCAACGCCGCCATGGCCATCCAGAGCGCGATCGCGGCGGGCATCGACGCCGAGACCGCCCGCGCCGCGCTGGCCTCCTTCGCCGGGCTCCCGCACCGACTGCAACTCGTGGGCGAGTACGGCCCGCTCCGCGCCTACAACGACTCCAAGTGCACCACGCCCGAGGCGTGCGCCCTGGCGGTCGGGGCGTTCGACGAGCCCGGCGAGTGCGGCGCGCACCGCGTCCATCTCATCGCCGGCGGCTACGACAAGAAGATCGACCTGGCGCCGATGATCGCCGCCGCGGCCCGCTGCGCGGGCGTCTACACCATCGGCGCCACCGGCCCCGAGATCGCGCGGCGCGTCCGCGACGCCGGCGGCGCGGCGCACGACTGCGGCACGCTCGACCCCGCGATCGAACGCGCGATGAACGCGATGGGCACGGACGGCGGCGTCCTGCTGCTCTCGCCCGGCTGCGCTTCGTGGGATCAGTTCACGAATTATGAAGAGCGCGGCGAGCGCTTCGCGTCTCTCGTCCGCCGTCACGCCCCCGGCGGGTCGAAGAGCATGGTGACCTGCGAGCCGTAGACCGGGTACTCAATCGTGCAGCGATAGCCGCGAAAGGCGTCGCCGTCCCACTGCATGCTGCGGCACACCGTTTCGAGAAGCTCCACATACCGCGGCGCCACCGACGAGCGGCACGATGCCATGCCGGCGTTGCCCGTGGGCAGCTGGCTGATCGACTCGAGTACATCGAGCGTGTCGATGTCCCGCGCGGGGTTGTTCACATCCGCCACGCCCTCGAACGCAGTGTCGTAGATGCGCAGCGCTGGCGCCGAGCCGGGGTACACCGACTCATGCACGAAAGCGTCGAACTGAAGCACCTTGGCGGGCGTCGAGACCTCGGCGAAGACATACGCCTTGCGCCCCGACCCGCTGGCGACGCGCCGCTTCATCTCGCCGCGGTTCACCTCCGCGTGGACAATGTCCACCGCCGACGCCGGCCCGAAGCCCGTCGAGGCGAGCGTGTAATGGACCACTTCGCCCGCCGGATGCGCGCGGAGCACCGGCGTCGGGCGAGAGCAGTGGTCCGCCAGCAGCAGCTCGGACTGATCAGTGACCTCCACCCCCGCGAGCGTGCGCGGCCGCCGCGCCGCCAGGTCCTTGGCGAACCGGCGCGTCGCGAACTTGATCGCCGCGCCCGGGCGCAGCCGCGTCAGCCCGAATAGGCCGTTGAGCCAGACAATGTCCAGGTGCTCGCCGTCCGCGGCGGGCGCGAGAAACACCGTCGCCACGATCGCCTCGGCGTGCGCGCCCTTCAGGTGCGAGAGCGCCTTGAAGACCGACTGCTTGCGCCGAAGCTCGAACTCGCGCCGCGCCTCGGGCACCCACGCGCTGACGATCGCGTCCAGCGAACTCCGGTCCCCGATCTCGTCACGGATCAGCCGCTCGAATCGATCGATCGCCTCCGAGGCGTCGCGGATCAGCGTCGCGTCCACCCCCTGCTTGCCCGCGGCCTTCACCACCCGGCGCAGCGGCTCCGGCCCCGGGGCCCGGTTGATCACCGAGACCGGGTCCGGGCTCTTGACCGCCTTGAGCAGCCGGCTGGCCAGCACCTTGTCCACCCCGAGTCGTCGCGCCAGCGCCTGCGGGCCGCTGGGGGGGTCGGGGATCGCGTCCAGCACGCGGGCGATGGACCGCAGGAGGTCCTCACCCGTGCGGGCGATCTGGATGTCCAGCCGCAGCCCGGACTCCGGCGACGGAGGGGCTGACACCGGTTCAGTGGGGATTGGGGCCATTGGAGAGCAGAATACCGCCGGATTCGACCCTCGGCACGGGTTGCATCCAAGATGCCGCGAAGTTTCCGGGAAACTTTCTTGACACCGCGGACCGGCCCGGGCATGTTATCGGTGACCCTTGCGTTGCCCGCGGCATGTGCCGGGGCATCCTGACCGGGGGAGCACCCGCTCCCGTCTGAACACGACCCACCCGACACACCCATCCGATGGAGGAGCCCATGAACAAGAACACGACCCAGCGCACCGCGATGCTCGTCGCGCTGGCCGCCGGCGCTTCGATCGCCTCGGCCACCACGACCACCGTCACCTTCGACAGCGGCGCCGAGGGCTGGTCCGGCCCCAGCGGGATCGGCGGCGCCACAACGATCGAGGCCGCGGGCGGCAACCCCGGCGCCAACATGCGCACCATCTTCAACGACTTCGGCATCACATTCCGCAACGACACGAACACCGCGTTCGTGCAGGATCTGTCGCAGTACGACTCGTTCACGATCTCGATCGACACCAAAGTCGATTTCCTGAACTTCTTCGGGCAGGATGTCTCGCGCCCCTGGCTCGTCGAGCTGCGCGACTACGACAATGTCACCACCGGCTACCCGTGGGTCAGCGTGTGGTTCAAGTTCGCCGACATCTCGCAGGCGAGCACCGGCTCTTGGACGACCTTCTCCGTGACCGTGACCGAACCGCAGTCCGCCGCTCTCCCGGCGGGGTGGGGCGGATACGGCGACGAGGACCCCATGACCTTCGAGCCCATCCTCCCGGCCGACCGTACCTTCGCGGATGTGCTGGCCGGCGTGGACGAGATCGTCTTCACCACGCTCGAACCGGGCTTCTTCTTCGGCTTCACCGACCACACCGTCCGCATCGACAACATCTCGATCGTCAAGGCCGCGCCCCCCGCCTGCCCCGGCGACATCACCGGCCCCGGCGGCACGCCCGACGGCCAGGTCGATGTCGATGACCTCAACGCCATCCTCTCGGCCTGGAACACCTCCGTCGGCATCGGCTCGCCGATCGATGTCGCCAACAACGACGGCCTCATCGATGTGGACGACCTGAATGTCATCCTCTCGAACTGGAATTGCAGCTAAATCACACCCGCCGCACCATTCAGGTGACAACTCCGCCGGGGGCCGAGCGATCGGCCCCCGGTTTTTCTATCGGCGCACCGCGTCCGCCTCGATCTCGACCAGCGCCGTCGGATCGGCCAGTTCCCGAACGCCGATCATCGTGCACGCCGGCATGACCCCGCCGAAGAACTCCGCGTGCGCGCGGCCCACCTCGACCTGATCGTTCATGTGCACAATGTAGATCCGCGTCCGCACCACATCATCGCGCCCCGATCCCAGTTCGGCGAGCGCCCGCTCGATCTTGCGGAAGATGAACACCGCCTGCTGGTACGCCGAGCCGGGGTGCGCGATCGCGCCGCTCTCGTCGGCCGCGACCGTCCCCGAGACAAAGATCATCCCCCCCGCCTCGATGGCGCGCGAATACCCCACGCGCCGCTCCCAGATCGTGTTCGAGGTCACGCGTCGGCGTTCGGTCATCGCTCACCGCCTCCGTCCCCGCCTACCGACCCCGCAGACTCGCGGGCGAATAGTTGGGCGCTTCCTTCGTGATGCGGATGTCGTGCGGATGGCTCTCCACCACGCTCGCGGCCGAAACCCGTACGAACCGCGACTTCGTCCGCAGTTCCTCGATGTTCCGGCACCCGCAGTACCCCATCGCCGCGCGCACGCCCCCCACCATCTGGTACACGAACTCCGACAACGCGCCGCGGTACGGCACCAGCCCCTCGACGCCCTCGGGCACGAACTTCAGCTTCGAGAGGTCGCCCTTGCGCGCCGCGTCCAGCTTGTCGCCCTGCGAGTAGCGGTCGGCCGAGCCGGCGCTCATCGCGCCCTCCGAGCCCATGCCGCGGTAGGTCTTGTAGCGCCGCGCCTCGGAGATCACCAGTTCGCCCGGCGCTTCATCCAGCCCCGCGAACAGACCGCCCATCATCACCGTGCTCGCCCCCGCCGCGATCGCCTTGGCGATGTCGCCGGACTGCCTGATCCCGCCGTCGGCGATCACCGGGACGCCCGCCGGGGCCGCGGCCTCCACGGCGCTCATGATCGCCGAGACCTGCGGCACGCCCACGCCCGTCACCACCCGCGTCGTGCAGATCGACCCCGGCCCGATGCCCACCTTCACCGCGTCGGCCCCGGTATCGATCAGCGCCCGCGCCGCCTCGGCGGTGGCGATATTCCCGGCGATGACGCTGATCTTCCAGCGCTTCTTCACCTCGCGCACCGTGTCGATCACATTCTTCGAGTGGCCGTGCGCGGTGTCGACGATCACGACATCCACCTCGGCGTTGATGAGCTGCTCGACGCGCTCGTACTGGTGCACGCCCACCGCCGCGCCGCAGCGCAGCCGCCCCCGCGCATCCTTGCAGGCGTTCGGGAACCGCAGGATCTGATCGAGATCGCGCATCGTGATCAGACCGGCCAGATGATTGGTCTTGTCGACGAGGATGAGCTTCTCGACCCGTGCCCGATTCAGAATCTGCTTGGCCTGCTCGAGCGTCGTCTCGGGCGGCGCCGTCACCAGCCCGTCCTTGGTCATCACCTCGCCGACCAGCACCTCCTCCGACGGGATGAACTTCAGGTCGCGCTCCGTGATGATGCCCAGCACACGCCCCTTGTGACGGCGAATCTCCCGTCCCCCCCCTCCTCCGCCCCCGCCGCCTTCCACCACAGGGAACCCCGAGACATTGAACTCCGCCATCGCCCGACGCGCCTCGCCCACCGTGTTGTTCACGCCCAGCGTGATCGGATCGGTGATGACGCCGTTCTCCGACCGCTTGACCTTGGCCACCTCCAGCGCTTGCGCCTCGGGCGGCATGTTTTTATGAATGATCCCGATCCCGCCCTCCTGCGCCAGCGCGATCGCCAGGCGCGACTCCGTCACCGTGTCCATCGGCGCCGACACCAGCGGGATGCGCAGCGTGATGTCGCGCGTCAGTCTCGACGAAAGGTCCGCCTGCGCGGGCATGACATCGCTCGCCGCGGGCACCAGAAGCACATCGTCGAAGGTGATCGCCTCGGCGATGATGCGGGGATTCGGATTGGAGTGGTCACCCATGTGACAATGTTGCCAGAAGGGGTATCCCCCGTCAACGCCCGCCGCGGGCCGCCGGCGCGCCGAGCCGGCCCGCTCGACACCCCTTGCCGATCCGTCCGATGATGTGTCCATGCAGCGCGTCCACGCCCCCATCATCGGCATCGCCACCGGGATCGACGGCGACCGAGCGCGCGTCCGCCGCGAATACGCCGAATGCGTCCGCCGAGCCGGCGCCGTGCCCGTCCTGCTCGCCCCGCCGACCGACCGCTTCGACGAAGCCGCCGCCGAACAACTCTCCCTCTGCCACGCCCTCGTCCTCACCGGCGGCGACGACCCCGCCACCGAGCGCTACGGCGAGCCCACCCACGCCGCGGCCACGCTCGAACACCCACACCGTCAGGCGTTCGACGAGGCCCTCATCCGAGAGGCGACCGCCCGCGACACACCGACGCTGGGTGTCTGCCTCGGAATGCAGATGATGGCCCTTCTCGCCGGGGGCGCGCTCAACCAGCACCTTCCCGACGACACCCCCACCCACACCGATCACGCCCACAACCGCACCCACGAGGTCAGGCCGACCGTCTCGCCGGAGGCCATGCCCCACGGATGGGTCGCCAGTTCCCACCATCAGGCCGTGCGCGATCCGGGGGACATGCGCGTCGTCGCGGCCGCGCACGACGGCGTCATCGAGGCCATCGACGACCCGGCACGCCGCTTCTGGCTCGGCGTCCAGTGGCACCCCGAGCGCACCGAATTCGAGCCGCTCGGACTGGAATTATTCCGCCGCCTTGTGAACGCGGCCCGGTCGGTGCGGGTACCGTAGCCGCGCCATGAAGAACCTCTTCACGCACCCCGCGCGAACGCCCCTCATCGCGCCGTCCATCCTCTCCGCCGACTTCGCGTCGCTCGGCGACGAATGCGCGCACATCCTCGGCGCGGGCGGGGCCGACCTGCTCCACATCGATGTCATGGACGGCCACTTCGTGCCCAATCTCACGATGGGCCCCGCGCTCGTCGCCTCGCTCCGCAAACGCCTGCCGGACGCGTTCCTCGATGTCCACCTCATGGTCACCGACCCCGGACAGGCCGTCGAACCCTTCGCCGAGGCAGGCGCGAACCACCTGACCTTCCACATCGAACCCGCGATCGATCGCCACGCCGGGGCCGGCGCCTCCCCGCACTCGCAGGGGTACGACCCGGTGCAGTTGGCCGAGCGCATCCGCGCCGCGGGCATGACCGCGGGGCTGGCGATCAACCCCCCGACACCCGTCGAATGGGCCGAGCCGTACCTCGGAGCGTTCGACCTCCTGCTCGTCATGAGCGTCAACCCCGGCTTCAGCGGGCAGTCGTTCATCGACAGCACGCTGGACAAGACCCGCTGGCTCAGAACGCGCCTCCGTACCGATCAGCGACTCCAAATGGACGGCGGCGTCGCCCCCGCAAACGCGGCCAGGGTCAGGGACGCGGGGTGCGATGTGCTGGTGGCCGCGTCGGCGGTTTTCGGACGCTCGCCCGATGAAAGGCCCACAATTGTTCGGTCTTTGAGAGGGTGAATTGGCCCCCCCAACCGGATGACCGCTTGGTTGGGGACCGAAGCGGTGATACCGTTCTGGCCAGTCTCGCGTCGGGGGCGGTCCTCGGCCGACCTATTGGGGTGGAGGCGAATGCATGGCACGAAAGCCGCAGGTTGATGTGCTTCTGCTCAGGGCCGGGCGGACCGCCTGGGAGGACGCCGGACGCGTCCAGGGCGGGGCCGACCTCCCGCTGACCGAAGAGGGCCGTACCATCACGACGGCCGTCATTAACCACGCGCTGAGCGTGGCCGGCGGGCTCACGCTCGGCGTGGTCTACGGCCCGACCGACGAGGCCAGCGTCGAGACCGCCAAACTGCTGGCCTCCCGGACCGGGTCGCCCCGTCTCCGCCGCCTCGAGCCGCTCGATGGCGGCTCGGCCGGGCTGTGGGAAGGCCAACTCGAGACCCAACTGAACGAGCGGTATCCGACGGCGTTTGCGCAGTGGCGTCGCGACCCGACCGCCGCGACCCCGCCCGAGGGCGAGGCGCTGATCAATATCGAAGTCCGCGTGCTCTCGGCACTTTCCCGCATTCTGGAGCGGACGACCGCCGACCGGATCGGAATCGTGCTGCGTCCGTTTGAGTACGGGCTGGTCCGGTGCGTGCTCGCCGGACGCCCCGAGTCGGCGCTGTGGACCATGCTCGAGGACGGGCCGCAGGCCGAGCGGCGCTCCATCCCCCGGACGCTGTTCCGCGAACACCTCTCGCGCCTCGCCTCGCGGGTCTGACACCGCCCGGCTACGCTTCCCGGCCCCACTCCCCACGGAGGTCCCCTCCCCCCGATGTCGCAGATCACCGCCAAGACCTGGTCCGAACTCAAGCCCGGGCGACCCACCCGCGTGCCCGAGGGGTTGTGGCTGAGGTGCCCGGCGTGCGGGGCGATGATCTACCGCAAGCAGATGGAAGCCAACCAGCATGTCTGCCCCGAGTGCAGCCATCACTTCCGCATCGGCGCCGATGAACGCGTGCGGCAACTCGCCGACGACGCCTCCTTCGAACCGATGTTCGACGACCTCATCAGCACCGATCCGCTGCACTTCGTGGATGTGAAGTCGTACGCCGTGCGCCTCGAGGCCGAGCAGAAGCGGACGGGCGTCCGCGAGGCCGCCAAGGCGGGACGGGCGTTCATCAAGGGCCGGCCCGCGATGCTCTGCTGCCTCGACCTCACCTTCATGATGGGCTCGATGGGCAGCGTCATCGGCGAGATCGTCACCCTCTCCATCGAGCACGCCACCCACCAGGACCTCCCCCTAGTCGACCTCTCCTGCTCCGGCGGCGCGCGGATGCAGGAGTCCGGCCTCTCGCTCATGCAGATGGCCAAGACCAGCGCCGCATTGGCGCGCCACGACGACGCCGGCGGGCTCTTCATCTCCGTCCTCACCGACCCCACCACCGGCGGCGTCTCGGCGAGTTTCGCCATGCTCGGCGACATCATCATGGCCGAGCCCAAGGCGCTCATCGGCTTCGCCGGGCCGCGGGTCATCAAGCAGACCATCCGGCAGGAACTCCCCGAGGGGTTCCAGCGGGCCGAGTTCCTGCTCCAGTCCGGGCTGATCGACCGCGTCGTGCACCGCCACGAGCTCCGCAACGAGATCGCCCGGGTCATCGACTACGCCAACAAGTAGACCCGCGATCCGGCGTAGACTCCCGGCGTGACGACGGACCGTCCATCGGGGCTGCGGCTCGGCCTCCTCGCAGGTTTGGCCCACGCCGTGCTCTTCGTGCTCGCGTTCCCGCCCTTCGGGCTCGACCTCCTGGCGCTGGTCGCGATCGTCCCGCTCATCATCGCATCGGGCCGGCCGGCCCGGCCCTGGCGCACCGCGGCCGGCGTGTGGCTCGCATCGATGCTGGCGTGGGGATATCTCCACCGCTGGATCTGGACGAACGATGTCACCGGCCCCGGATTCATCCTGTTGACCATGCTGATGGCTTCGTACCCCGCGCTGTTCGTCGCGCTCCTGGCGCAGGTGCGCCGCCGGAAGCGCGTCGCGCTCTGGATCGCCGCGCCGGTGCTGTGGTCGACGCTCGAGTTTCTCCGCGGGCATGTCGTTTTCCACGGCTACCCGTGGTTCCTGCTCGGACACCCGCTGGCGGATCGGGCGCTGATCGCGGCCTACGCGCCGGCGGTCGGCGCGTACGGAGTCAGCTTCATCGTCGCCTGGCTGAACACCGCGCTGGCGATGGCGCTCAGCCGCGTGGCGCGCCGGCCGCGCCTCCGCATGGCCCCCAGGTGGATCGGCGGCGGTGCGGCGCTGGCCGCGGTGCTGGTGGGCGGGCTGCTGCTGCACGCGCGGGCGGGCCGCCTGCTGATCGAGGCATCGCGCGCGACGCCCGCGATGCGGATCGCCGTCGTGCAGACGAATGTGCCGCAGAGCAACAAGCGGTCGTCATCCTTCGAGGATCTCGAGCGGACGATGGCGTTCCTGCTGGATCGGACCGAGGCCGCGGCCGGCTCCGACCCGAAGCCCGACCTCGTGGCGTGGCCCGAGACGATGTACCCCGGCTACTTCGGGATCTCGAGCGACTCGATGGCCGAGCAGCGCCGAGTCGGCATCAACACCGTCGCGTGGCACGACGCGATGCTGGTGCTGCAGTCGCGCCTCCGCGTGCCGATCATCGTGGGCAGCGAGGCGCTCGACGGCCTGCGTCTCGAGCTGGACGAGCAGGGCCGGCTCGGTGATTTCGGTTGGGATGCGCGATTCAACAGCGCCTTCCTCGTGGATGATGGCGCGGTCCAGCCGCAGCGGTACGACAAGATGTTCCTGACGCCTTTCGGCGAGGTCATGCCCTACCTCTCGGCCTGGCCGTGGCTGGAAAAGCAGGTGCTGGCCCTGGGCGCCGCGGGGATGGCCTTCGATCTCAGCGCCGGACGCGCGCCGACGGCGCTGCCTGTGCGGACGCATGCGGGCACGGTGCCGGTGGCGACGCCCATCTGCTTCGAGGCGACCATGCCCGCGGTGTGCCGCCGACTGGTCTTCGACCGCAGCGGCGCCCGAACCGCGCGCGTCATGGTGAACCTCACCAACGATGGCTGGTTCGGCGCTGCACGCGGCGGGCGCGAGAATCACCTGCTGGCGGCGCGCTGGCGCTGCATGGAACTGGCGACCCCCATGGTCCGCGCGGCCAACACCGGCATCAGCGCGTCCATCGACGCCACCGGGCGCGTCGTGCGGCTGGGGCCGGACGGGCGCGAACCCGACGCCCGCCCCGACCGTATCGCCGGGACCATGACCGCGACCGTCACCCCCGCCATCGGCGGGCGAACTCTGTACGCCCGCACGGGTGAATGGCCGATGTGGGGAATGACGCTCGTGGGCCTGGCGATGTGGGCGGCCGCGGCCCTTGGCACAAAGAAACCCACACCGATACCCGCGCCCACCGCGCCCGCACAGGATCGCACCGCATGACGACAACCCGATCTCACACCGCCCGCATGCTCACACCCGCGGGCGCCGCGTGCGCCTTCGTCCTGCTGGCGGGCTGCGCCGGGGGGGGCGGCGGCGGCACGACGCGAACCGGATCCGCGCCGGCCACGGACGCCTCGATGACCAGCATCTCGACGACCGCGCCGCTCTCGCGATCGGAACTCCGCGAACGCGCGATCGGCGCACTGTCCGACCTGGCGTTCGACCCCAGCCCGGAGGTCCGCGCCAACGCGATCGAGGGGCTCCAGGCCGTGCCCTCGCGCGCCGAACCGATCGTCCGCGCCGCGCTGCAGGACCAGAACCTCGCCGTGCGCTATGTCGCGGCCATGACCATCGGCCAACTCCGCCTCCGCGCCTCGGCCCCGATGGTCCGACCGCTGCTGAGCGACGCCAGCCCGCTCGTCCGCGCCGCGGCGATCTTCGCGCTCCACCGCACCGGACAGCCGCAGGACCTCACGCCCCTCGCCGACCTGCTCAGCAGCGGGAATTATGGCCACGCCTCGAGCGCGGCGTTCATCCTCGGCGAGATCGGCGATCCATCGGCGGCGCCGATGCTCCGCTCGGCGGCGCTCCGCGCTTCCTACGACATCCCCGAGTCGCGCAACCTGCGCCTCACGATCGCCGAGGCGCTCTACAAACTCGGCGACATGGAGGCGTCCTTTGTGCTCAACGCGGCGCTCTACCCGAACTCGGTCGAGGGCTTCGAGCAGGCCGCGCTGGCGGCGCAGATCATCGGCGCCGTCGGCGATGAAAACGCCACTTCCCAGTTGATCCGCCTGCTCCGGGAGCCCGCCGAGAATTCGCCGGCCACCGAGGATCCCATGAAGCAGGTCTACCTCTACCCGCCCGAACTCCGACTCGCCTGCGCGACCTCGCTCGCGCGTCTGGGCTACCCCGACGGCTGGTATGTCGGCGAGCAGTACCGCAACGACCCCAACCCCGCCCTGCGGGCCCAGGCCGCCCACACGCTCGGGCGGACCGGCCTCGCCCGCGACGCCGAAGCGCTCTCCCAGATGCTCGAGGACAACGACCCCAGAGTGCGTGCCGCAGCCGCCGCGGGGCTGCTCAACGCCATCGAGCGCCCGACCCGTCCCAAGCCCCGTCTGGCCGGCGGCGGTTGACATCACACGCCCCGCCGGGGTACCAGTGGCGATTCTCGGCATGGCATTCGGCCGCGCCGGGGCGATCCCGGAACCGTCCGCTCACCCGACCCGTATGGGTCGATCGGCAGGTCCGGGGTGTCCCCGCGTTCGCGGTGGGGCATCGATCACGCCCCCGGATGCGACGCCGAGCGCTCGACCGCTGGCCCGCCACACCCACCGCCCCCCCCCCCCGACCGGTGTTGCGGGCATGATCCTGAGGGGACCGCCATGCATATACAGACCAAGTTTATAGTCGGAGCCGCCCCGATCCTCAGCGTCCTGCTCTCGGGGATGTCGATCACCTACGCGGCCAACGCGTCGAAGATCAAGCAGGAACTCGCCAACGAGAAGGCCCGCATCGCCCAGGCGCAAATCGCCCGCGAAGAGAGCGCGGCGTCGCTCGAGCGCGAGAAGCAGGGTCTGCTCTCAAGCATGGCCACCCTCCAGCAGGAGCGGAACGATCTGGCCAGCTCCCGCGACGCGCTGCGGGGCGATGTGGCCCGCCTCCAGGCCGAGGTGAACAAGATGCAGTTGCTCACCGTGACCCACGAGGCCCGCATCGACGAGTTCCGGGCCGTCATCGAGACCAACACCGAGATCATGAAGGCCCAGAGCGATGAACTGGTCTCCATCCGCGAGCAGCTCCTCCGCAAGACCCAGGGCGAGATCCAGCTGACCGACCGGATCAACGAACTGACCGCCCGCAACGACGCCCTGGCCGAGACGAACCGCGTGCTCACCGAGCGCATCGCCGAGATGCGTGAAGGCCGCAGCGGCGGCACGAGCACCGCCGACCGCCCCGCCGGCCCGGCACCCTCCGGCTTCAAGGCCCGCGTCACCAGCGTCACCAGCGCCGGCGGCGGCGACCTGGTCCAGATCGACGCCGGGACCAGCGACGGCCTCCGCAACGGCATGAAGCTCGATGTGGTCCGCAACGGCTCCTGGGTCGCGACCATCCTGCTCTCCCGGGTCGATCTGAACGAGGCCATCGCCCGGATCGACATCGTCGGCGCCGGCAACTCGGTCCAGTCCGGCGACACCGTTCAGTCCCAGCGCTGATCCGCCCCCCCGCCCCCCCCCTCCACATTCCCCGTCCCGTACCGGAGCCAAGAGAATGTCCCAACTCGGAATGCAGATGCCCGGCTCCCAGCGGGGGTTGCGCCCGCGGATCAATGTCTACACCGGGCTGGCGCTGGCGGCGGTGGCCTGCCTCATCGCGGCGGTCGTGATGGTCGGCCGCGCCGGCATGATGGTCGGGCCGGCCGAAGAAAAGCCGATCATGCGGACCGTCAAGGTCCACCCCAAGGGCGGCGCCGTCAAACTCCCCGACTGACCCCTCCGCCCCCACCCCCACCCCGACGCCGCGTGATCCACCGGGCGTCCTCTTGTGGGCGAGCGTCCTTCACAATCCGCGGCATCTTGTCCCGGCATCGGGTATCGTTCGATCCCGTGGGCTTGCCGTTCGCCCGCTGCGCTCATGCGTCCATTGACGCGCCCTCTGACCGTGGAGATCCCCCGGCGTGCTGTTCGACAAACTGCTGAGCTGGTTCAGCGTTGACATGGGCATCGACCTGGGCACCTGCAACACGCTGGTGTGCGTCCGGGGCGAGGGAATCGTTCTCAACGAACCGAGCGTCGTGGCGGTGAAAAAGGGCACGAACCAGGTGCTCAACAACGGCACCGCCGTCGGCTGGAAAGCCAAGGAGATGCTCGGCAAGACGCCGGGCTCGATCCAGGCCATCCGCCCGCTCAAGGACGGCGTCATCTCCGACTTCGAGATCACCGAGGCGA
>CAZSLT010000005.1:0-37619 GCA_964607595.1 uncultured Phycisphaeraceae bacterium | reverse complement strand
GCGCACCAAGAACAACCCCGTGCTCATCGGCGAGCCCGGCGTCGGCAAGACCGCCGTCGTCGAGGGCCTCGCGCAGCGCATCGTCGCCGGCGACGTCGCCGACTCGCTCAAGGACAAGGAGCTCATCGCGCTCGACATCGCGGCGCTCATCGCGGGCGCGAAGTACCGCGGCGAGTTCGAGGAGCGCATGAAGGCCGTGCTGCAGGAGATCAAGGACTCCGACGGCAGGATCATCACCTTCATCGACGAGCTCCACACCCTCATGGGCGCGGGCGGCGGCGAGTCGTCGGTCGCCGCGTCCCAGATGCTGAAGCCCATGCTCGCGCGCGGCGAGCTGCGCCTCATCGGCGCGACCACGCTCGACGAGTACCGCAAGTACATCGAGAAGGACGCGGCGCTGGCGCGGCGGTTCCAGTCGATCACCGTCGATCCGCCGACCGGCGAGCAGACCATCCAGATTCTCAAAGGCCTCCGCGACCGCTATGAGACGCACCACCGCGTGCAGATCACCGACGGCGCGATCGAGCAGGCCGTCGAACTGTCGGGCCGCTACATCACCGGGCGCGTGCAACCGGACAAGTCGATCGATGTGATCGACGAGGCCGGCGCCCGTGTGCGACTCAAGACGATGACCAAGCCCCCGGATCTGGCGGATCTTGAGGCCGAGATCGAGCGGCTGAATGTCGCCAAGGACGAGGCGGTGAAGGCGGCCGACTACGAGAAGGCCGCGAAGCTGCGCGACGAGGCGGAGAATAAGCGCAAGGACAAGGAGCGGATCCAGCAGGAATGGCGGGAGCGCTCCAAGGAGAAGGCGGGCGTCGTCGACGAGGAGGTCATCGCCGAGGTGGTCTCCAAGATGACGGGCGTTCCGCTGACGCGGCTCGAGCACGAGGAGGCGCAGCGCCTGCTCCAGCTCGAGGCGGAGCTGCACAAGAAGGTCGTCTCGCAGTCCGAGGCGGTCAAGGCGATCAGCAAGGCGATCCGTCGCGCCCGGGCCGGGCTCAAGGACCCGCGCCGGCCGATGGGGTCGTTCATCTTCGTCGGCCCGTCCGGCGTGGGCAAGACGCTTCTCTCGAAGGCGCTGGCGGAGTTCATGTTCGGCGATGAAGACGCGTTGATCATGCTCGACATGAGCGACTACATGGAGAAGCACAATGTCTCGCGTCTGGTCGGCGCTCCCCCCGGCTATGTCGGGTACGAGGAGGGCGGCCAGCTCACCGAGCGTGTGCGTCGCCGGCCGTACTCCGTGGTGCTGTTCGACGAGATCGAGAAGGCGCACCAGGATGTGTTCAACATGCTGCTGCAGATCATGGAGGAAGGGCGTCTGGTCGACTCGTTCGGCCGCAATGTCGACTTCCGCAACACGGTCCTGATCATGACCTCGAACATCGGCGCCGACCTCATCAAGGGCGGCGGCGGGTTCGGCTTCGCCAAGCGGGAGTCGGAGCAGAGCTTCGACAACATCAAGACGATCCTGATGAAGGAGATCGAGCGGTACTTCCGCCCCGAGTTCATCAACCGTCTGGACGATGTGATCGTGTTCCGCCCGCTCACCCGGGAGGATCTGGTCACGATCGTCGACTACGAGACCGCCAAGCTCCGCGACCGACTCACGGAGCAGGGATGGCTGCTCGAACTCGATCAGCCCGCCAAGGACTTCCTCATCGACAAGGGCTACAACCCGGACTTCGGCGCCAGGCCGCTCCGCCGGGCGATCAGCAGCTACATCGAGGACCCGCTCTCGGAGGCGATGCTCTCCGGCGAGTTCCAGGGCAAGAACAAGATCCTCGTCACCCGCAAGGGCGAGGAGGATGCGCTGCACTTTGAGGCGATTTCCGACCCGGATCTCGACCTCAAGGGCCGCGGCAAGAAGCAGCAGCCCGTCGGCGCCGGCGCCGAGACCACCTGACCGATCGTTCCATCACCCGACCGATCAAGGCCCGTCCCCCGTGGGGCGGGCCTTTTTTCATGTCGTCCTTGTGGCGGCGGAGCCGCGGGCTATCTTTGACCCGTCGCACACACACCGGAGACATTCGTCGATGCGCTTTCACACGCCGAACTGCTGCCTCACACTCTTGGCGTCCGCCGCCGCAGCGCACGCCACGACCTACACCACCGACATCGCCGGCAGCATCCCGGACAACGACCCGATCGGCTACCTCTCGCCGATCGCCGTGCACGACTCGTTCCCCGTCACCTCGGTGAGGGTCACGATCCGCGGCCTGCGCCACAATTACTCCTCCGACCTGACGATCACGCTCTCGCACCCCGGCGTCAGCACGCCGACCGTGCTGGTCTCGAACCTCAACTCGGGCGAGGACGCCGATTTCGACGGCGACTACACCTTCGCCGACTCGGGCGCGAACCTGGCCGTCGTCGCCGGATCGATCTGCTGCACCGACGACATCCCGCCCGGCGCGTACGGCGCGACGGTGAGTCTCGATGCGAAATACGCCGGCGAGGATGCGCAGGGGGCCTGGGTGCTGCGGATCTACGACGATGACTTCCTCGTCGCCGGGTCGTTCGACTCATGGGAACTCGAACTGGGCGGCGGCCCGGAGTGCCCCCCGGGGTTCGACGGCGATCTCAATCACGACCGCGCGGTCGATGTCGATGACCTGAACATCGTGCTTGGCAATTGGGGCGCCTCCTGCGATTGACGCCGGTGGCGCCTCATCGCCCGACGCCGTAACGCAGGATGCACCAGATCGCGCGGAGGCCGTCCCGACCGCGGATCTTCTTGCCCTCGGCGTAGGTGCGGCCGGCGTAACTGACGGGCACCTCGAAGATGCGCAGCGGCCGGTCGTCGAGCCGCGCCCGGGACAACTTCGCGACCAGTTCCGGCTCGACGCCGAACGAGTCTTCGCTGAGCGCGAGTCGCTCGGCCACTTGGCGCGTGAACGCCTTGGTGCAGCACTCGATATCGGTGAGGTTCAGATTCGTGACCATGTTGCAGAGGGTGGTCACGGCCCGGTTCGCGACCGCGTGCCAGTAGTACAACACCCGATGGGTCTGCCCGAGGAAGCGTGTGCCCAAGACCGCGTCGGCGCGCCCGTCGAGCAGCGGCGCCAGCACGGCGGGGTGGTCCGCGGGGTCGTACTCCAGGTCGGCGTCATGGATGAGCACCACATCGGCACGCAGGTCTCGCAGCGCGAGATCCAAGCCGGCCCTGATCGCGGCTCCCTTGCCGCGGTTCGGCTTCAGGTGGATCACCGCGAGGTCGTCGCGTGCCGCGTCGAGACGATCGAGGATCGCGCCGGTCTCGTCGGATGAACCGTCGTCCACGGCGATGATTCGACGAGTGACGCCGGGCGGCGGAGGGCAGGCGTCGAAGCGTGCGACGGCGCGCTCCACGAGCGGGGCCTCGTTGTAGACCGGCATGATGACCGCGAGCGTGCGCGGGGTGCTCATGCCCCAGAGCGTACCTATTCGGCGGGGACGCCGAAGAACGCCCCGGTGTTGCGGTTGATGGCGGCGTGGAAGTCGTCCCAGGCCATGCCGCGGAGATCGGCGAGAAACTCAGCGGTGACACGCGCGAACCGCGGCTCGTTGGGGCGCACGCCTCGGTGCGGGGCGGGGGTGAGGAAGGGCGCGTCGGTCTCCACCATGATGCGGTCGAGCGGGGTCATGGTCGCGGCCTCAGCCACCTCGGGGGCGTTCTTGTAGGTCACGACGCCGGTGAAACTGACATAGGCGCCGAAATCGTTGATCAGCGCCATGTCGGCGGGGCCGCCCGTGAAGCAGTGGAACACGAACCGCTCGGGCGGGATCGAGGTGCGGCGCAGGATCGGGATGAGGTCCGCGAAGGCGTCGCGGCAGTGGAGCACGACGGGCTTGTCGAGCCTCGCGGGGTCCTCGCTCCGCAGGGTCTCCAGGTACGCCAACTGCTCGTCGAGCACCCGGCGCTGGATGTCCCGCGCCGGGCGGTCGTAGTGGTTGTCCAGCCCCAGTTCGCCCCACGCCACGCACTTCGGGTCGGCGCCGACGGCTTGCAGGTTCTCCCACGCGTGCGGCCCGCGGTCTGAATAGAGCGGGTGGACGCCCGCCGAGCACCACACCCGGTCGTGGGCGCGGGCGATGGCCAGCGCGTCCAGGCAGTCCTGCGTGGTGGTCGAGATCGTGATGACGCCGGTGACACCCGCGTCCCGGGCGTCGGTAAGAACCGGGTCGATGCGCCCGGCGAAGTCCGGGAAGGTCAGATGGCAGTGGGTGTCGATCATCGGGGCGGGTAGTGTATGCGCCCGTCAACGGGCGGCGTGCGACAAGGAGCGGCGACATGACAAACCGGACATTCGGGCTGATGAGCGTGCTGGCGGTTGTGATCGCGGTCGGCGTCGCCGCGCATCCTGCTTCTGCGGACGACGGCGTGACCAAGCCCCGCGAGCGGTGGTTCGTGGCGCTCATGGACGGCAAGAAGATGGGGTGGATGCGCGAGCGGGTGGAGGTTGAAGGCGACCAGATCACCTCGCGGATGGAGATGGAACTCCGGATCGCACGCGGGCCGGGGAGCGTGAAGGTGTTGATGTCCAGCGAGTTCGTTGAAACGGCCGACGGCGAGCCGGTGCGGATGACAGCCAAGCAGAACCTGGCGTCGACCCTCAGCGGGACGATCTGGGAGTTCAAGGACGACGGTGTCGATGTCCTGATCATCGGCGCGGGCGACATGCGCCGGAGCACCGAGCCCCTGCCCGAGGGCGAGTGGCTGACGCCGATGGAAGCCGAGCGGTTCGTCCGCGCCCGCTTGAACGCGGGCGCGAAGTCGATCCGCGTCCGCGGCATCGAGCCCTTCTACGGGCTCCAGCCGATGACATCCGAGTATGAAGTCGTCGGTGAGACGACGGTCGAGGCCATGGGCAAGATGGTGCCCGCCATCGAGTGGCGGGTGACGGTGACGGCGATGCCCGGCATCGTGCAGACCGAGTATGTCGACAGCAACGGCGAACTGGTCCGCGCGACCACCGATCTGGGCGGGCTAAAGGTCACGATTCTCGCCAGCGACAAGGAAACCGCGATGGCGGAGTTTGATGCGCCGGAGATGATGGCCTCCACGCTCGTCGAAGTGGACAGGAATCTCGATGACAAGATGATGTCGAGACGGGCGTCGTTCCTCCTGACCGCGCCCAACAACGACCTTCCGGACCTCATCGAGGCGGGCGCGCAGCGGGTCGAGCGGCTCGGCCCCGGCCAGGCCCGCGTGCGCGTCGATCTCGACGACCCGGTCGACCTTGTGGATGGCTCGATCGAGTCTGATGACTATCTCGCGGCGACCATCGCGGCCGATCACGAGGACGAGATGATTCGGCGACTGGCGGCCGAGGCGCTCGACGGCGCGCCCGTCACCCCCTCACTCCGCGCGCTCGAACTCGTGGTCTTCGTGAGCGAGTTCATCAACGATAAGTCGCTCGATGTGGGATTCGCGACCGCCAGCGAGGTCTGCCGCACGCGGGAGGGCGACTGCTCGGAGCACGCGGTGCTGCTTGCGGCGCTGCTCCGGGCGGACGGCATCCCGAGCCGCGTGGTCAGCGGGCTGGTCTATGTCCCGGAGTTTCTCGGGAAGGAGTCCGTCTTCGGGTACCACATGTGGACGCAGGCGTTGATCGAGAATAATCACGGCGTCGAGGAGTGGATTGACCTCGACGCGGCCTACCCGATGAACGGCCTGCACATCGCGCTCGATGCTTCCTCGCTCGCTGACGATGAGTCGATGAACTCGATGGTCACGCTCGCGCGCGTCTTGGGGAACCTCAGCATCGAGGTCGAGAGCGTCGAATGAGCGCCTCGGAGTCGCCGCTGCGTTTACCCGCGCGGGACCCAAAGGGTCACAAGGGGACCTTCGGCACGGTTGTGGTCGTCGGCGGTTGTGCGCACACCGCGGCCGATGATGAGTTCTCGGAAGCCGACGGCGTGCGCATGGTCGGCGGTCCGGCGCTGTGCGCCTTAGCCGCGCTGCGGGCCGGGGCGGGGCTCGCCCGACTCCTCATGCCCGAGCCGGTGCTGAACGCGGGGCTCATCATCGCGCCCAGCGCCACCGGCGTGGCGCTGGCGGTGGACGGCGAAGGCCGGGTCATCGCTCACCGCGCGGCCAAGGCGCTCGACGACGCCCTTGCTGACGCACACGCCATGGTGATTGGTCCAGGGCTCGGTGTCGGCGCCGGGGAGGAGTCACTCTCGCTCCGCGCGGTGAGTCAGGAAGAGGTGCCGGTCGTCGTCGACGCCGATGCGTTGAACAATCTGGCGCGCGTGCCGGAGTTCTGGCGCGACTTTCGTGCGCAGGCCGTGCTGACCCCGCACCCCGGCGAGTTTGCGCGGCTGGCCGCGTCACTCGGGATCGGCGTCGATGGCAAGGCCGATCCGGACGGGGCCGCGGCGGCGCTGGCCCAGCGGCTGGGCTGCGTGGTCGTGCTCAAGGGCGCGCGCACGGCGGTCTCGGACGGCCAGCGGGCTTGGGCACAAGAGGCCGCCAACCCGGCGCTGGCGACCGGTGGGTCTGGAGATGTGCTGGCGGGGGTCATCGGGGGCTTGCTCGCCCAGCACTACAAGCGGCCGATCGTAGCGGGCGAGCGATCCGTGACCAGTGAACGAATGGGAGGGCTGGGGCTGTTCGACGCGGCGTGCGCCGGGGTCGAGGCCCACGCCCGGGCGGCACGCCATTGGACGGACCGCTACCGCACGACCGGGGGGATGCTCGCCACAGATTTGTTGGACGAACTGCCGAGCGTGATCGAGCGTATGCGTGGCCGGGGCGATTCCTGACGGAATGTGCGTCGGTCTCGCCGATATCGGGGCGTATACTCTTCGGCACTTATGGCCGCGTCCCGCGGCCCATCAGGGAGACGATGCATGTTCAGAACTTCGAACCCGGCGCTGAATAACCCGGCGTTCAAGCCGGCCCAGACCTGGGACGACTACTACGGATCGCGCGCCGGCATGAAGGCCGCGACGCTCGAGAAGCCGGCCAAGGCGGTCCGGGCCGATCACATGACGATCAGCGGCACGGTGCAGAAGGGCTTCATCTGCCTGTTCCTGTGCCTGGCCGCGGCGCTGGTGGCGTGGAATGTGTCGCTGGGCGCGTGGAGCGTCGGGGTTTCGGCGAATGTGCTGATGTTCGGGGGCATGATCTCGGGTCTGATCCTGTGCGTGGTGTGGTGTCTGGCGCCCAAGACCGCGCCGATCACGGTCCCGTTGTATGCGCTGGCCGAGGGGCTCTTCGTCGGCGGGATTTCCGCGTGGTACGCCGCGCGGTTCGCCAAGGAAGGCTCGATGCTGAACACCGGGCTTGTGCTGAACGCCTCGCTGCTGACCTTCGGCATCTTCGGCGGGCTGCTCGCCGGATACGGCACGGGGATCATCCGTCCCGGCCCGTGGTTCCGGAAAGCAGTCATCACCGCGACGATCGGCGTGATGATCTATGGGGTGGTGGCGTTGCTCGCCGGAATGTTCCTGAAGGAATACAGCCTGATGTCGGTGTTCGATCCGTCCAACGGCGGCCCGTTAAGCATCGGCGTGTCGCTCTTCCTGGTCGTGGTGGCCTCGGCGAACTTCGTGCTCGACTTCGAGTTCATCGAGAACGGCGCGGCCAACAAGGCCCCCCGCTACTACGAGTGGGTCGGCGCCGGCGGGCTTCTGGTCACGATGGTCTGGCTCTACCTCGAGTTGCTCCGCCTTCTGGCCAAAATCCAGTCGCGCGACTGACCGCTCGGCAAACAGAGACTCAACAACAAACCCCCGGCCCGGACCGGGGGTTTTTCGTTTTTGACGCGCGGGTGTGCCGGCGTGGAGGCGGTGTCAGGGCATCGGATCGGCGTCGGACACCGACTCTGGCATCTCGGGGGTGGCGCGCTCGACCCACTCCAGCCGACGGGCGTCGCTCGGCGGGCAGGGCAGGCGGCTCGTGTTGCTCGAGATGCTGGTCCGGCCGGCCTCGACGACGCGCCACTGAATCTCGTCGGGGTAGTACTCGTTCGGGCCGGTGCCCCGCATGAACTTCATGTTCAGCTGCTTGCCGACCGGCAGGTCCAGCGTCCAGACCGTTTCGCCGGTGCGGGTGTCGATCACCGAGATGGTCTTGGGCTCCCAGGTGCGGGAGATGAAGGTGTAGGAGTCGGCCGAGTAACTCATTCCGCCCTCGGTCCGGCAACCGGCCAGGATGAACGGGGCGGCGAGGACGGCGATGGCGAGAGTCGGTCGGCGCATGGCGGCTCCGGTGAGGCAGGCGTTCAACGGCGCGGGGGCGACCCCGCGGCGGGCGTAAGATGCGGCCCGAGACTATCAGGGTACGGGCCGCGGGAAGTCGGCGTTCGCCGATGCTCCTTCCATCGACCGGTCGACCCCCGTGACCTGAACCCAGGAGCCATCGGATGAGCCGATATCCCCATCCTTCCGCCCTCCAGGGGCCTCCGCTCCCCGAATTCCGGGTCGGGCACGGGTACGACCTGCACCGGCTGGAGCCGGTCACTCCCGCGGGGGCCGGGCGGCCCATGATCCTCGGCGGCGTGCGGATGGAGTCATCGGTCGGGCCGGTCGGGCATTCCGATGGGGACGCCCTCCTCCACGCCCTGACGGACGCGATCCTTGGGGCGATCGGGCAGCCGGACATCGGGCAGTTGTTCCCCGATACCGCGCCGGAGAACGACGGGCGGGACTCGGCCGAGTTCCTCGCCGAGGCCGTCAAGCGGGCCCGGAGCATGGGGTGGCTCTTCTGCAACGCCGACTGCACGGTCATCCTGGAGCGGCCGAAATTGTCCCCCGTGAAGCAGGAGATTCGAGCGAACCTCGCCCGGCTGCTCGGTCAGGATGTGAGCCGCGTGAATGTGAAAGGAAAGACGCACGAGAAGGTGGACGCGGTGGGCGAGGGTCGTGCGATCGAGGTGCATGTCGTGGTGATGCTGGCCAAGGAGCTGCATTGAGCGCGCGCACGGATGAAATCGGCGTCTGGCATCGGGCGGTCGGTCTGGCGGCACGGCTGCACGCGGGCCAGATGCGCAAGGACGGCAAGACCCCGTATGTGGCGCACCCGTACCGGGTGGCCATGATCGTGCGCGAGGTGTTCGGGTGCGGGGATGAGGTGTGCCTGGCCGCGGCGTTGCTCCATGATGTCATCGAGGACACGCCGGGCGATTTCGACGATGTCGCCTCGTGCGCCGGCGTCGAGGCGGCGCGGGTGGTGGCGGCGCTGACAAAGGACATGCGTCTGCCCGAGGCGGAGCGCGAGCGGGCGTACGACGAAACCATTGCCGGGGCGTGCTGGCGCACGAAACTGCTCAAGCTGGCGGATTGCTACGACAATCTGCTTGATCACTCCGGACGCGCCGACACGACCGATCCGAGGAAGGTGATCGAAAAGGCCCACCGGGCGATCCGCTGCGCGGGGGGCGAGAAGGGGCCTGGCGGGGAGGTGGCCCGTGCGGTCGAGCGGCTCAGATCGCTGGTGGCGCGGATGGGGCCGGTGCAAACCTGTTGAACCCTCCGGGTTCTCGGGCCTTGGCGGGATGGGGTGCAGGCCCGCGTCTAGGGGGGTCGATAGAAGAGGCATGGCGTTCATCGGCGGAGTCATCCCGACCGGCCCTTCAGGCGCTGGGGGGTCGGAGCAGAGCGTGCGGAAGAAGCGCGTCGAGCTCCGCAAGGGCGACGACCTCGACCCGGCGCGCCGCGATGATGACACGGCCGAGATCAGCGCGGCCGAGGATGCGCAAGAGGTCGAGCATGTCCGCGGCGTGCGGCGCAACGACTCGGAGGAGTCGCGCGAGGAGCACACCGAACACGGCGTGTACGGCCCGGATGGCAGGCGTCCCGACGGCGCGCCGCCGCGGATCAACCTCAAGGGGTGAGTGGCCGCCTCACGGGCACGCCTGGCGATCGAGATACCACCGGAGTTCTCCGGTGCCGTTGCCCGCGTCGTCGCCGTTGAGCATGGCGACCGGTCGGACCCCGAGGATCGGAAGGTCGTCGGTGCTGCCGCCGCGGATGACCCGGGCGATCATCGGCCGCTTCTTCGCCCCGGTGACGAGGACGGCGATGAGCCGCGCCGCGTTGATGGCGCGGAAGGTGAGCGTGACGCGGTCGGGCGGGGTGACTGCTGGGCCGGCGTTGATGACGACCAGGCGTTCGCCGGCCTCGAGCGCCGGGGATCGCGGGAAGAGACTGGCGGTGTGCCCGTCGTCCCCCATGCCGAGCAGGACGACATCCAGCCGGTCATGACCCTTCTCCCGCCACGCCAGCGCCTGCTGCATCTCGCGTTCGTAGCGCGTGTCGGCGTCGACGGCGGTGGCGTCGATCGCGTGCGCGTGAGCGACGGGGATGTCGGAGTGATCGACGAGCAACTCGGCGATGTGCTTCCAGTTCGAGCGGTCATCGGTCAGGGGCACGCGCCGCTCGTCCACGAGCCACAGGTGGGTTCGCTTCCATGGGAACTCGCGGAAGACGGGGTCGACCATGAGCCGGCGGTAGAAGGGCAGGGGTGTCGAGCCGCCGGAGAGCGCCAGGTGGAAATCGCCGAATCGGCGCACGCAGTTGTGCGCATGGACGAGGAGGTCGGACCCCAGAGCCGCGTGGAGCTGTTCTTCGTCATCTCGGACGATGACCGTGCCCGGGAGTGCGGGTGTGGGCGTCTCGGGTTCGAGCGCGAAGTGGTGATCGTCGTGTGCGTCTTGATCCGTCATTGGTGAAGGGTCAACGGGTTTCCTGGGGCGTGGGGTTGTGCCACCGCCGGCCGTCGAGGGCGAGCATGTCGTCGGCGCCGGGGGGGCCCCAGGTGCCGGGCTTGTAGTCCTGGGCTCGGCGTCGGAGCTGCGGGGACTTGATGAAGGGTTCGACGATGCGCCAGGTGCCGAGCACCTCGTCGCGGTGCATGAAGTTGGTCTGGTCGCCGCGGAGAGCGTCGAGCAGGAGCGGGCCGTAGGACTCGGGGGTCTCGGAGTCGAAGTAGGTCTTGAAGTCGAAGTCGGCCTTGACGGACTTGATGTGGAAGGAGTGACCCGGGACCTTGGCCTCGAACTTGAGTGAGATGCCCTCGTCCGGCGCGATGTTGATGATGACGCGGTTGGCGGGTGTCGAGCCGCCGGAGACGAAGGGCTCGGCGTCCTTGAAGATCTGCGCGGGCGGGTGCTTGAACTGCACGACGACCTCGGTGAGTTTGCGGGCCATCTTCTTGCCGGTGCGGATGTAGAAGGGCACGCCGGCCCAGCGCCAGTTGTCGAAGTGGACGCGCATAGCCGCGTAGGTCTCGGTGCCTCGCGACTCCTCGACGCCGTCGAGGTCGCGGTAGCCTAGCCCCGCGTCGGCGTCGGACGCATCGCCCGAGGCGGTGTAGTACCCGAGCACGCCGTTCTCGTGCGCGCGGTCGGGATCGATGATGCGGGCGGCTTCGAGCAGCTTGATTTTTTCGCGTCGGATCGCGTGGGGCGTGTGCGAGACGGGCGGCTCCATCGCGACCAGCGCGAGGACCTGGAGCAGGTGCGACTGGATCATGTCGCGCGTCGCGCCGACGGCGTCGTAGAAGTTGCCGGCGCGCCGGCCGACGCCGACCGTCTCGGCGGCGGTCACCTGGATGTGGTCGACGAACTGGTTGTTCCAGAGCGGCTCGAGGATGGTGTTGGCGAAGCGCATCACCATGATGTTGCGGACGAGTTCCTTGCCGAGGTAGTGATCGATGCGGTAAACGGACTCCTCCTCGAAGACGCGCCCGACGGCGCGGATCAGCTCGTCGGCGGTGCGGAGGTCCGAGCCGATGGGTTTCTCCATGATGATTCGTTGCCACGGCATTTTGCTGCCGTCGAGCGCGCACCAGCGTTGGCCCTGGTAGACCAGCCCCGCGTCTCCGATGAGGTTGATGATCGGCGCGATGAGCCTGGGCGAGACCGACAGGTAGAAGAGCACATTGGGCATCTCCGCCCACGGGGACGCCTTGGCGAGGTCCTGATCGCTCCGGCCGATCCCGTGCTCGCGTCCGAGTTCGGCGATGCGCTGGGTCAGCACCGGGTACGCGTCGGCCTCGGTCGCGTCGGCGGCGAGGTAGTGCACGCGCTTGGCGAACACCGCCCAGGTCGCTTCGTCGAACTCGCGGGCGTGCTTCTTGGCCCAAGGCTTGAGGTCGTCGCGCCACTTGGCATCGGAGTAATCACTCCGGCTCACGCCCAGCACGCAGAAGCCCGCGGGCAACCGGCCCGCGAGGTCGAGTTCGTAAAGCGCCGGGATGAGTTTGCGGTGGGTGAGATCGCCCGAAGCGCCGAAAATAACCAGCACGCACGGATCGGGCGCGGCGCTGGCGTGCGGGCTGGGCATGGACGGGGCTCCTGCGGGGGCTGGATCAGGGAACGACGGGCGTGTAGTGGAGCGGCCCCCCGAGTCCGAGCGGGGCGCCGGTGAGGTACCAGATCGAGAGCATGAGCATCCACGCGATCAGGAAGATGACGGCGTAGGGCAGCATCAGCGAGATGAGCGAACCGATGCCAGCCCGCGGCATGTACTTACGCATGAAGACGAGGATGATGATGAGGTAGGGGTTCATCGGGGCGATGATGTTGGTGCAGGAGTCGCCCACGCGGTACGCGGCCTGGGTGAGTTCCGGCGAGATGCCGACCTGCATGAACATCGGGACGAACACCGGGGCGAAAAATGCCCACTTGGCGCTGGCCGACCCGATGAAGAGATTTCCGACGCACGCGACGAGGATGAAGAGCGAGAGCAGCAGGACCGGGTGCATGTCGGCGCTGGCGAGCGCCTCTCCGCCGACGACGGCGAGCATGGTGCCGAGGTTGGAGTAGTTGAAGAACTCGACGAACTGGGCCGCGAAGAACGCCAGCACGATGTACGGCGCCATGTCGGCCATGGTGTGCGACATGAGCTTGACGACGCCGGCGTCGAGTTTGCCCGAGGCGGAGTGGGAGCGGATGGAGTCGGTGACCAACCCGTAGACGACGCCGGGGATGAGGAAAAAGATCGCGACCATGGGCACGAGGGCCTCGGGCCAGCGGGCCTTCTCTTCATCTGGGGCCTGCCAGAGCGGGGCGTGCGGGACGAGGACCAGCGCCACCAGCCCGGCCATGGTCACGACGGTCCAGATGAGGGAGAGCCAGAGGGCCCGCTTCTCGCCGGGGGTGAGGATCTGCGCGTGATGGTCCTCGGCGGTGAGCGGCGAGGGGCCGCCGTCGTCGGATGGTTTGCGCGCCAGCCGCGGCTCGACGAGCCACGCCGTGACACCCCAGCCCACGAGTGTGAGCAGGAAGGTCGATGCGATCATGAAGTAGTAGTTGCACGCGGGGTTCACGATGTACCCCGGCTCCCACAGCTGGGCCCCGACCTGGGTCAGCCCGGAGAGCAGCGGGTCGAGCGAGGTGATGAGCAGGTTGGCGCTGAACCCGGCGCTCACGCCGGCGAAGACCGCGGCCAGACCGACGAGCGGCGATCTCCCCACGGCCTTGTAGAGCGCTGCGGCGACGGGCGGCAGCACGACATACCCCGCGTCGGACGCCATCGAGCTCATGATGCCGATGAAGATGACGGCGGGCGTGAGCAGTTTCTGCGGCGTGACGAGCATCATGGCCTTGAGAAGCGTGCCGATGAAGCCGGTCTTCTCGGCGACGCCGATGCCGAGCATCGCCACCAGCACGATGCCGAGCGGGGCGAAACTCGTGAAGTTCTTGACCATGTTGTGAAAGACCCAGTTCAGCCCGTCTCGGTCGAGCAGCGAGACGGCGCGGACCTGGACATCCTCGCGCATCGTCTTGAGTTTGGGGACGGTCTTGCCGTCCTCCTCGACCAGCGTGTACTCGGCGTTGGTCACGGGCTGGACTTTGGGAGTGACGGCGCCGGTCTGCGGATTCTTCTCGGTGACGAGCGTGGGGACGCGGTCCTTGATGACGAAGGTGGTGTGTGTGACGGGCAGACCGCTGCCCGAGTCGACGATGGGCGTGGTGGCCGCGGCGACGCCGGGCTTCTCGACGACCCAACCGGCGCGCTCGCCGATGTGCGAGAGCACCATGACGAGGACCGCGCCCATGAGGAAGAGTGTGGCGGGGTCCGGGAGCATGTTGCCGAGCCGTTCGATGGCGTCGAGGAGGCCCTTGCGGGGACGATCGGGGGTGTTCGGGATGCTCATGGGGGCGGATTGTGGTGGGGAGGCGTCCGGCGTGCAAGGGAACGGGGCGTCGCGGTGGCGGTTTGATGATCGATTGGTCGATGTGAGGGGGTCTGTACAATCGCGGTTCGCTGATCCTCGACCCGCCGACAGTCCCGCACCACGACGAAAGCGAGTGACCATGGCCAAGAAGCCGTTCGCGACGAAGCCGCTCGATATCGAGGGCATGCCCCCGGGCGTGCCGTTCATCATCGGGAATGAGTTGGCCGAGCGGTTCAGCTTCTACGGCATGAAGGCCATCCTGACCGTATTCATGACCAAGCACCTGCTCGACTCGGCGGGCCAGCCGGCGTACATGAGCGATGAGCAGGCCAAGCAGTACTACCACCTGTTCACGGCCGCGGCGTACTTCTTCCCGATGCTCGGCGCGCTGCTGTCCGACATCGTCTGGGGCAAGTACAAGACGATTCTCTGGATCTCATTGATGTACTGCGTCGGGCACGGGTGTCTGGCGCTGATGGACCTCGGCCCGGTGACCGGCGGCTGGGACATGAAGCCGATGCTGCTGATCGGGCTGCTTCTGATCGCGATCGGCGCGGGGGGCATCAAGCCGTGTGTGAGCGCGAATGTCGGCGATCAGTTCGGCACCCGGAACAAACGGCTGCTGACGCAGGTGTTCAACTGGTTCTACTTCTCGATCAACCTTGGCGCGTTCACGAGCACTCTGCTCACGCCGATTCTGCTGGCGAAGGTGGGGCCGTGGGCCGCGTTCGGGCTTCCGGGCGTGCTGATGGGGATCGCGACCTTTGTGTTCTGGCTGGGCCGCAGGAAGTATGTCCATGTGCCGCCCGCGGGGTGGCAGCGATTCAAGAACGAGACGCTCAGCCCCGACGGCCTGCGTGCGATTCGCGGGCTGGCGCCGCTGTTCTTGATCTTCGTGCCGATGTTCTGGGCGATCTTCGACCAGACCGGCTCGGCCTGGGTGCTCCAGGCGCAGTTCATGGACCGCGAGTTCGCGGGTGTGACCTGGTACGAGTCGCAGATTCAGGCGCTGAACCCGCTGCTGATTCTGACGATGATCCCGCTGTTCACCTATGTCGTCTATCCTTTCATGGGCAAGTTCTTCAACCCGACGCCGTTGCGGAAGATCGGGATCGGTCTGACGCTCACGGTGATCGCGTTCAGCGTGTCCGCGCTGATCGAGCAACGGATCCAGTCTCACGCCCCGCAGATCGCTCCGGCGATGTGGTCGGACCTTAATGCCGCGGGGATCGAGGGTTCCGGCACGCTCGAGCAGGCGGTCAAGGCCGCCACGAGGGAGCAATGGGACGGCGACCGCATCCAGGCGTACATGGCCCCGATGCCGAATATCGGCTGGCAGATGGTGGCGTACATCATTCTCACGGCGGCCGAGATTCTCGTCTCGATCGTCTGCCTCGAGTTTGCGTATACCCAGGCGCCCAAAAAGATGAAATCGTTCATCATGGGCATTTACTTCCTCGGCGTCTCGCTCGGGAATCTCGTGACCGCGGCGGTGAACAAAGTCATTGAGATCAAGCAACAGGTTGATCCCGTGACCGGCGCGGTGATCCAAGAGGCGGGCTCGAAGCTCGGACCGGTGGATTACTACTGGTTCTTCGCGGCGTTGATGGGCGTGACGACCATCGGGTACTTCTTCTTCGCCAAGTTCCTCTACCGCGGCAAGACCTACATCCAGGGCGAGGACGAGGGCGTCGCCGAGGCGCAGGCCGAGGACGAGGGACCGACCGCCTGACGCCGCCTCTCCCCTAGGCGAGTAGGTCTTCGCGCGGACCAGAAACGGTTCCTCGGCGATTCCGCCGACTCGGGGCGAACCGCCGACCGATGTCGTGCCAATAGGCAACATCACCGACGCGGGGCGAGGCACTCTTCCGGGGTCCGCGGCCGCGTCGCTTCCGGGGAGCAATTCGATATGTGCGCAGGCGCTGCAGGTCCGTTTCGCGCGATGGAGTTCACGCTGGTCCCGCCAGAGGTCATGGGGAGCGAGACGGCTCCGCCGCGGCCGATCCATGAACTGTTTCTGGAGGATCTCGATCCGCTTCTGGAGAGCCCCGGAGGCCGCCCGCAAGAAATTCATCCAGTGCTCGATGCACTGCCGCTGAGTCCGGAGCCGTGCGGATCGACTCCTTGAGCGGCTTGCAGTGGCCGAGCGACTTGCCGAACCACGAGATGCGCCGGCGGATGTGGTTCATCGCGTAGTGCTCGGCGCGGTATTCGATCATGAGGTCCAGATAACGGCGGACAACGGCGACTTTCTCGGCCTCGGTCGGATCGGGGCCGGGGTCGCCGACGGCCTGGGCGCTCCAAATCTGGCGGAAGATCCACGGGGCGCTGAATGAGCCGCGACCGATCATCAGTCCGTGGCAGCCGGTGGCGCGCATCATGGCCAGAGCGGACACGGCGTCGGTGACATCGCCATTGCCGAGCACGGGGATCTTGTCCACCGCCTGCACAACTTCGCGGATGCCCGGCAGACTCACGGAGCCCTTGAACTTCTGCTCGGTGGTTCGGCCGTGAACGGTGACCAGGGCGATGCCGACGCGCTCGAGCGCCCGGGCCAAGTCCGGTGCGACGATCGAGCGGTCGTCCCACCCGAGCCGCATCTTGGCGGTGACAGGGACGCGGCCCTTTGACGCCCGCGCGACCTCCCCCACCACGCGCCGGGCGATCTGGATCGTGTTGGGCACATCGCAGAGCAGTTTGGACCCGCCGTCCTTCTTGGTGACCTTGTCCACCGGGCAGCCCATGTTGATGTCGACGACATCCGCGCCGTGCTCGACGGCCCACACGGCGCCCTGGGCGAGGACCTCGGGGTCGCCGCCGTAGAGCTGCATGCAGACGGGCTTGTCGAGGTCGTTGGTGCGGGCGAGGTCGAGGGAGTGCGCGCTGCCGCGGAGAAGACCCTGGGGCGAGAGGAGGTCGGTGCAGGCCAGCCCCAGCCCTTTCTGCGCTCCGTCGGCCGCCATCCCCGCTTGGCGGCATGTGACTCGGAACGCCAGATCGCAGTAGTTGGCGACCGGGGCGAGCAGGAGATTCGTCGGCAGCGCCAGCGGGCCGATGGTGAGCGGCTTGCCGATGTGCGGGTTGTCCGGGGCGCGGGCGATCACGGCGTGGATGGTATGTCCGGGAGCGGACGCGGGCGGGCCGATAGTATTGGTCCCGTGTACCAGCGTCTGATCACCCGCCGTTATCTCCTGAGCAAGGTCATGCCGCTGCTGGCGGCGGTGGCGGTGGCGCTGTGCACCGGGATGGTGCTGGTGGTGTGGTCGGTGATGGGCGGGTTCCTGACGCAACTGCTGGCGTCGGGCAAGTCGCTCATGGGGGATGTCTCGATCACGATCCCGGTACAGGGGATTCCGCACTACCAGGAACTGATCGATCGGCTGGAAGAGGACGACCTTGTGGCCGCGGCCACGCCGGTGATCCAGACGCTGGCGCTGATGAACCTGCCGACGGGCGAGACGCGACCGGTGACGCTGGTGGGGATCATGCCCGAGGGGTACGACCGCGTCACCGGGTACTTCGATCTGATCTGGTGGCGTTATCTGGACAAGCCGCTGCGCAAGGACACTCGGGGGATGGACATCCGGCTGGGTCACCGCACCGGCGATGAATTGATGGGGCCCGCGGGCACCGTCCGCGAGGGGCGACGCGTGCTCTCGCGCGAAGAACTCGAGATGCACCTCGAGCGCGGCAAGGCGCTCAAAGTGCTCGATCGCATCACCGACGAGTTCCGGGACGCGGCGGTGGTGGGCACGATGGCGATGCGATTCAACCGCCGCGACCCGGCGGGCTTTCTTGAGCCCCATCTGTTTGGGCCGCTGTACGACCTGACGCTGACCGTGCTGCCGCTGACGCGTCGGGGGGTGGCGATCGAGGGCGAGTCGATCACGCTGCCGATCGCCAACGAGTTCTCGGTGGGCGTGTTCCAGGTCGATGACAAGTATGTCCTGGTGCCCTTCGCGCTTCTCCAATCGATGCTGAAACTGGATGAGGCCAAGCGGATCGATCCGGACTGGAAGCCGGGGACGATCACGGTGAACGCCGACGGGACGACATCGTTCGAGGAGCCCCGATATGTGATGGATGAGCCGGCGCGGACAACGACGGTGCTGGTCCGCGCCCGCGACGGCGTGACGCCGAACGAGCTCGACGAGCGGGTCGAGGAGATCTTCGACCGGTTCTCGCAGGAGCGGATGGAAGGGTACTGGCTGCCCGAGTCCTGGCGTGAGAATGTCGTGTACACCTGGGAGGAAGAACCGGACCTGAAGTTCTTCATCGCCGCGGTCAAGAAGGAAACTTCTCTCGTGCTCGTGCTGTTCGGGCTGATCTCGATGGTCTCGGTGGTGCTGCTGTTCTCGATCTTCTGGTCCATGGTGAGCGAGAAGACCAAGGATGTCGGCGTGCTGCGGGCGCTGGGGGCCGGGCGGGGCGGCGTGGCGTGGCTCTTCATGCGCTATGGGCTGCTGCTGGGCATCGTCGGGTCGCTTGTGGGCGTGGCGCTGGCGTACCTGATCGTGACGAACATCAACCCGATTCACGAGTGGATGGGCCGGGCGCTGGGCGTGCAGGTGTGGGACCCGAGCGTGTATTACTTCATGGACATCCCCAACAAGGTCGACCCGGTCCGTGCGGCGATCGTGGCGGGGATCGGCATGCTCTCGGCGCTGGTCGGCGCGATCGCGCCGGCGCTGCGTGCCGCGTGGATGGACCCGGTCAAGGCGCTGCGATTCGAGTAGGAGTGCATCGTTGACGGCGACGGCGACAACCATCATCGAGGCGTCGCGGGTCTACAAGACCTACCGGCTCGGCAAGACCGAGGTGCCGGTGCTGCGCGGCGCGTCCATCAGTGTCGGCGAGGGCGAGTGCGTCGCGGTGCTTGGCGCTTCGGGCTCGGGGAAATCCACGCTGCTGCACATCCTGGGCGGGCTCGACCGCCCCGACCCGCGAGCGATCAACGAGAGCGACGAACTCGTCCCCGGCGGCGAGGTGCGGTTCCGCGACGAGGCGATCTCGGGGTTCTCGGCGTCGCGCCTCGATCATTACCGCAACGAGTCGATCGGATTCGTGTTCCAGTTCTACCACCTGCTGCCCGAGCTCAATGTCGTGGAGAACACGATGCTGGGCGCGATGATCGGCCGGCGCCGGCACGGCCGCAACGAGATGCGCGCCCGCGCCACCGAACTCCTCGAGCGGTTCGGGCTGGGCGCGCGGCTGCGCCACCGGCCGGTCGAGCTCTCCGGCGGCGAGCGGCAGCGCGTGGCGATCGCCAGGGCGCTCATGAATCAACCGGATGTGCTGCTGGCCGACGAACCGACCGGCAACCTCGACCGCAAGACCGGTGCGCAGATCCTCGACGCCCTCATGGAACTACGCCGGCGGTTCCGCCAGACGATGGTGCTGGTCACACACGACAGCGCCACCGCCGAGCGCGCCGATCGGATCGTTCGGCTGCGTGACGGGCGCGTCGTTGACGACAACGGCGAGTTTCAGTCCGACGGCGGCTGAGCCGCGTCGGCTGGGCTCGCCAGCGCCATACGCACCAGCACGAGCGCCGGGGACGCGGATGAGTCTTCGGGGCCGATCAGAATCCAGGGGAAGTCCGGGTCGGTGGTGCGCACGGGAACCCACGGCTCGCGCAGCACTCTCACCGCCTCGGCGCCGACCATGCCGGCGCTCGAGCGCGACGCCTGCTGATGCATCAGCCCCTCGCGCGCGGTGAGGAAGACCCGCAGCGGGTCCGCCGAGTCGAGCCATGCGCCCCCGATCGAGCCCGGCGCCATCGGCGCGGCCGTCTTCGTCGCGGGATCGAAAATCGCCAGGCTCCCCATCCGCGGGTGGATCGCCAGTAATTCGTACGGCGGTTCGGGGCGCACGACGGCGCGGTTGGCGCATTGGTACGCGTCGATCACGCCGCCGCCGCTCGAGAGCGGCCAGACTGCCTCCACCTCGAACGCGGGCCCCGACTCGCGCACAAGGCGGAGTTCCAGCCCGGTGCGCGTCTGCGCGTAGCAGTAGAAGAGTGTCGGGTCGGGCGTCGGCACCGGGAAGAGGAGCGAGGCGTCCGGATCGGTGTACACGGCTCGGCCGACGGGCCGCTCGATGGCGATGGCGAAGCGGGGCTCGCTGGCCGGGCGCGTGCAGTAGATCAGCGAACCGTCGGGCATCAGCGCCCCGTGCGCATTGACGGCGTCCGTGCGCACAAGCCATTCCGGCTCGACGGTTTCGTCCCACGGCACATGCGCGATATGGCGTGAGCCATCTGTGTTGATGACCTCGGCCAGGAATCCCCGAGAGTCGGCGGCGCGCCCGAGCATCCAACCCGCGGGGAGTCCCGCGCCTCCTGCCCCGAGGCGCGTCGGCGTCGGGGTCGTCAGGTCGTAGATCTCGACTCGGGTTCGATACGGCGCGCGGGCGTCGGGGGCGGCGAGCAGGGCCTCCCATGTCGGCGCTTCGCCGACCTGCGTGGCAAGGAACGAGGCGTCGGGAGCGAGGACGGGCAACACCTGCCCGTCGAAAGGGACCTCCCCGAGCGGCTTGAGCGCGACAGTGACGCGTGAACTCACCGTGCTGGCCCCGGTGGCGGGGCGCGCGACTGGCGCCTGTGCGGTTGCGGCCGTTCCCGCGTCGGGGCTCGCTGGGCGCTGGTTGTTCGCCTGCGGGAGCCGGGGTTTGACGGTGCGCTTCTCGGTGACGCATCCGCCGGCGAGCGTGGCAACAAGAAGCCCCACCGCCGCGGTGAGAGCGACGGTGGGGCGAAGGTTTGATCCGGACTGTGTCCGCATGGTTGCGTTCAACCCTTGTTCAGTGGTCATGGCCCGAGTGGTCATCGGTCGCCGGCGCTTCGGCTGGCGCGGCGGCATCGTCCGGCGCAGGGAGGCCGGCCTCGATGAGGAGGGCGTTGATCATGTTGTACTTGCCGGGCGGATCCGCGGCGGGGTGCAGCCCGTTGTGCCGCACTTTCCCGGCGGCGTCAATGATGGCGACATGCGGGATGCCGCGGATGCCGAAGTCGGGGTTGAAGACATCTTCTTGCGTGTAGACGATTGTCCAGTTGATGTCCTTCTCGGTCATGTACGCGGGGGTGAGTTCGAATTCCTTCTCCGGGTTGCCCTGAGTGTCGACGGCTTCGCCGCCGCCCTGGATGAAATTCCCTTGCGGGCTGGTGACCCCCAGCACAACGACTTCGTAGCCCTTGTAGTGCTCGACGAGATCATGGACCACGGGGAAGCTGGCGATGCAGGGTCCGCACCATGTGGCCCAGAAATCCAGCACAACCACCTTGCCCTTGAGATCGTCGAGCGACTTGATGGAGGGGCTGCTGGACCAGAGGAAGGTGAGCGGGGGCGCGGGGTGGTCGATGAGCATGCCCCGTGCGGCGGCGCCGTCGAGATATTTGAGACTGCTCTTGAACCAGTCGGCCATGCGTTCGTCGGTGATCTGATCGACTTTGGACTTGCCGATGGCGACAAGCTTCTTGCGGACGCGTTCGCGGTCGCCGTTCAATTCGTCGGAGGTCTTGCTCGTCTGGATCGCGTCCCACAGACCGGAGAAGGCGACGGCGGTCTCGGGGGCGACGGAGTCGTCGATCGAGTCGGCGAACGCGAGCAGCTGCTTCTCGGAACCCTTGAGGACGGGCTCGGGCAGGTTCGAGAGGGCGAACAGAAACCGCTGGCCGATCGGCTCGGCCATCGCCTCGCCGAGGTGCTTGTGCTGAAGCGTTTCGGTCAGCGTGGCGACAATGTTGCGGGGATCGTCCGGGGCGCCCGCGGAGAACATCGAGCGGAGCATCGCGGCCTTGGCGCCCATGAGCGTGTCGGGATTCATGAAGTCCGCCAGACGCTTGTATGCATCCGGTGTGCGCCCGGCGTACTCAAGAATGTTCATTTCGTGGAGCTTGAGGAGTTGCTCCATGGAGAGCTTCGAGAAGTCGACGCCTTCGAGCGCCTGCCCGGCGAGGTCCTGCACGGTGGCCCAGTCGAGCGTGCCCGCCTGCATGCGGGACTGGAACTCCGCCTGGTATGACTCGATGCGTGCCTCGATATCGACGGGGGCGGCGTCCGTCGGCTGTGCGGCGTGTTCATGGTCGCCGTGGTCATGGTCGCCGTCCTGGAGCGTGGCGACATAGGTGTGGGCGGCCGCGGCGAGGGCGAACAACTCGAACATCTGCAACTCCTCAGTGGTGTGTCGATCTGGGTGACGGTTCGCCGGATTCTACCGGCCGGGAAGGGTTGAGGTGACGAACGAGGAACTCGGTCTGGAGGTTCTTTGCGTCGTTGGCGACTTTCCCGAAGCCGTAGTGCTCGAACGGGGCACCCGTTTTCGGCCAGGTGTGGAGCGTGACCAAGCCGGGGTCCGCGCCGGCGCCGGCGTATCGGACCCTGAGCGCCTCGGCGAATCGACGCATCGCCCCGACCGGGATCCACTCATCGGACTCCGAGTGCAGCGCCAGGAACGGGATCGGCCGCCACTCTTCGAGATGATCGATGGGATTGAGGCGCTCGGCGAGACCCTGCACGAAGAATGCCCCCCCACCGTCGCGATGCTCCTCGCGCGGGTTCGGCATGGCGTTGAAGTCACCGGCCGTGGCCTCGACCGCCGCGGCGACAAATCTGTGTGTAGAGCAGAGCCGGATCAGTGTGACCATGCCTCCGGCTGACATGCCGCCGATGGCCGCGCGTGAGCAATCGAACGCACCGTTGAACTCCGGCGCTGTGAGCGAGCCGAGCACGGCATCGAGTTCGCCGGCGCACTGCTCGGCGATCTCAAGTGTGTGGCCCGCGTCCTGGAGCGAGGCATCGGCGCGCTCGCCGTGCCCCGGCAGGTCGATCGCGCAGGTGGCGATACCGGCGCGCTGCCAGCGCAGGTACCGCCCGGGGTCGAGTTCCTTGGAGACGGTCCGTCCGTGCATCCAGAGCACGAAGGGGCGCGGCGTCGGAGTGGCGCCGGGCTCGTTCCAGCCCGGATCGGGGTGCGCGAGCAACGCCGGCACGCGTCCATCGGCGAGCGGGCGCAGAATCGACCGGGCGCGCAGCGCGTTGGGCAGCGCGGCGAGTCGGTCGGGCTGGGTCCGCGGCGTCTCGTTCATGCACGCACAAAGGGATTGGTGCGCTTCTCGCGTCCGATGTTCGTCGGCGGGCCGTGACCGGGTAGAACACGGGTCTCGTCCGGGAGTGTGTACAGCTTGGTGCGGATCGACTCGAAGAGCGTCGGGCCGTCGCTGCTCGGGAAGTCGTGGCGGCCGATCGACCCGGCGAAGAGCGTGTCCCCGACGATGGCGGTGTGCGTGCCGTCGTGGACGAAGGTCACGCTGCCGGGCGAGTGACCGGGCGTGTGGAGCACGCGCAGTTGCTGATCGGCGACCTCGATGACCTGGCCCTCGGCCAGCGGTTCGTCGGCGGGTTGGGCCGTGAACGACTCGCCCATCGCGGCCGAGAGATTGAGCGCGGGGTCGGTGAGCCATTCATGCTCGGCCGGGTGGAGCGCCACGGGCGCGTCGGGGAAGGCGCGGCGGAGCGCGGGCAGCCCGAGGATGTGGTCGATGTGCGCGTGCGTCAAAAGGATGCGGGCGGGCCGGAGATTGAGCGTCCGGACGCGTTCGATGATCGCCGCGGGCGGGGCGCTGGCGTCGATGAGGAGGCACTCGGGATGGCCGGGCGCATGGACGATGTAGCAATTGTTGGCGAAGGGGCCGATTCCGAGGGACTCAATCAGAATGGACTGCTGTTCGGGCACCGTGGGGATGGTAGGATTCCCGGGGCCGCGAGTGGAGGATGACTCGGTGCTGATTCGCAACATCGATGAGCCGAATGACCGCCCTGTCGACATGGAGGGGGCCAAGGGCGTCCGCATGGCGATGATGGTCGGGCGCGGAGACGGGGCCCCGCACTTCGCCATGCGGAGTTTCCGGGTCGAGGGCGGCGGGCACACACCCCGGCACAGCCATGACTACGAGCATGAGGTGTTCATCGTCGAGGGATCGGGCGAGGTGCTGCTGGAGGGGGCGTACCGGCCGATCCGCGCCGGCGATGTGATCTATGTCCCGGCCGACAGTGAGCACCAGTTCCGGACGGCGGGCGGCCTGCGGTTCCTGTGCATGGTGCCGGTCGAGCGGAATTGCGGCGGAACGACGCCCGGCAGCGGGTGAACTGACCCTGGAGTACGCGGCATGTCGAACGAATTGAACGGGTCGGAGAAGCGCGGCGGGTCGAGCGCCGGGATCGCGTTCATTCTCTCGGTGGTGTGGCTGACCGCGCTGGCGGGCGTGGGTCTGTCGCTCATCGCCACGGCGGGCGCCTCTGAGACGAAACTCACAGCGGGCGTGGTGCTGGTGGCGGTGGCGTGCGCGGTCATGCCGATCACGCTCATCGGCGCGTGGGCCGTCCGGGGCCAGGCACGCGGGCTCGACCGCACGCTCATGGAACTGGCGCGCGCGCTGTCGACCATGACGCAGGAGGCGGGGCTGAGCGAGGGCGCCAAGCGCGTGCTGCACCGGCGGCAGGAGCGGGAACTGCTCCGGCGCGCCATCGAGCAGGACATCCAGGACGAGGACTGGGACGCGGCGATGGTGCTGGTCAAGGAATTGGCCGAGCGGTTCGGGTACCGCGCCGACGCCGAGGAATTCCGGACACGGATCGAGCGGGCGCGACTGCAGACGCTCGATCGGCAGGTGGTCGATGCGCTGGGTGCATTGGACGACCTCATCCGCGCCAACAACTGGACGGAGTCGTACGCCGAAGCGGCGCGGATTCAGCGGCTCTTCCCCGAGTCGCACCGCGTCGACGGGCTGCGTGAACGCGTGGATGAGTCCCGCCAGCGGTACCGGCGCGAACTGGAGCGAAAGTTCCTGGTCGCGGCCCAACGCGAGCAACTGGACGAGGCGATGTCGCTGCTCAAGGAACTGGACCAGTACCTGACGCCGGGCGAGGCGGCCCCGCTGGAAGAGGTCGCGCGGGGCGTGGTGGTGAAGTCGCGCGAGAATCTGGGCGTGCGGTTCAAGCTCATGGTGCAGGATCACCAGTGGGCCGAGGCGCTTGAGGCGGGCGAGCGGCTGGTGTCGGAGTTCCCGAACTCGCGCATGGCGGACGAGGTCCGGGGGTTGCTGCCCGTGCTGCGCGAGCGGGCCGCGTCGCTGAAGACCTGATCACCCCTTGGCGGGGCGGGGCTTGTCGGCGTCGGAGCGCCAGAGGCGGACGGTCAGGATGGCGATTCCGACCAGCAGCAGCGCATCGGCGACATTGCTGACATAAGGCCAGAGTTCGCGTCCGCCGTGGGGCCAGGCCCAGCCGAACGGCAGCATCGCATTCGGAAGCGGGTGCAGGAAGTCCCGGACGCAGCCCAGCATGACGCGGTCGTAGAGATTGCCGATCCCGCCCGCGATGACCATCGCCAACGCGAAATGGGTCCATCGCTCGTTGGCCCGCGTCCATCGCGCGAAGGCGTACGCGGCGATGACCAGAATCACCGATGTGAACCCGATGAACATCCACCGCCGCCCCTGACCCGTCCCGAAGACCGCGCCTGCATTCAGGACCAGCCGCAGGTCGAGCACGCCCGGGATCGCGTGGACCGTTTCGTGGTCGGGCACGAGCGTCATGATCTTCGAGGGGTCATTGGCCAACACCGACAGGACCGCGCCTCGGTCGACAACGAAGGGGACATCGTCGATGTAGCGGAACGCGGCCCATTTACTGCCCAGGTCGGCGGCCAGCCCCAGGACGATCAGGGCGATGAACCACGCGATCGCGCGAGGGTGACGGCCGGCCGGGATGGATCCGCTGGTGGGCGCGGGTAGGGATGATGGAGCGGGAGTCGGCTTGTCGGCCCCGGGGCTCAAGACTGGTTCCTGGAGCGGTCCATGTATCCGCCGCGTTCGATGTCGCGTGCGGCCTCGATGCTGTAGCGGGCCCATGGAGTCTCGCGGAGGCGCTCGATTCGGATCGGCTTGCCGAGCCGCTCGCAGATACCGAAGGTGCCGTTCTCGATTCGGGCCAGTGCCGCGTCGATCTCTTTGATGATGTCGCGCTGCGAGGCGGCCAGATCAAGCGAGAGTGATTGCTCGAAGGCGTCCGAGCCCTGATCGGCCATGTGCTGGGGGAGGTGGCTCAGCGACCCGCCGGCGCCGCCGCGGAGCGCTTCGAGTTCCATGCCCGAGACATCGCCTTCGAGTTGCCGACGCTTCTGCAGGAGGATGTCGGTGAACTCGGCGAGTTGCTTGGGCGTCAGCGGGGACTTGGTGACCTTGCGGAACTTCTTCTGCGAGGCGTCCTCTGTGTCTGGCCCGGTCTTGACGGCGGGCAGGCCCGCGGCCGAGGCGACCTTCGCGACCGCCGCGCGGATCTCTGTCAGTGTGTTGCTCTGCCGGAAACCGCGAAACACGGTCGGCGTTGCGGACGCGTCGCCGCCCGCCGCCGGCTTCTTCGAGGATTTGCCGGAAGACTTTGAAGGCTTGGGCTTCTTTTCGGGCGCGGCCTTGGCGGGCTTCGCAGCGGGCGCACTCGCGGCGGCGACCGGCTTGGCGCCCTTGGACTTCGCGGGTGCTGCCGGTGCGGCCTCCGGCTTGGAAGCGACGGCGGTCTTGGCGGGTTTCGCTGCGGGCTTTGAAGACTTCTTCTTGGCGTCCGCTGCGGCGTCGGACGCGGCCCGCTTGGCCGGGGATGATTTGACCGCGGGAGATTTCTTCGCCACGGATTCTTTCTTTGTGGGGGCGGGCTTCTTGGAAGCCGGCGACTTCTTGGCGGGCGGGCTCTTGGCCGCGCTGGCGGGGGTCTTTTTGGAAGCGCGAGCGGGGGTCGAGTCCTTCGAGCGCTTCACGGGACGCTTCGAGGTCTTGTTGGTCGCCGAGGATGATGCGGTGGACGGCTTCCTGGCCACGACGGTCCCTTGACGGGCTTGCTAAGCCATGGACTGAGCGGACTTTACGCACTTCTTCCGCAAACGGAAGCCGGACAGTGTACGAATCCCGGCTGGACGCGTCAATCGGTGGCTTCGGCCTGATCGGCGGGCTTCGGCATGGTGTCGAACGCGCCGAGCCGTCGGAATCGCTCGTAACGACGCCCCGGCAGCATCGCCGGCTTCAGGCGTGAGAGTTCGGCGAGTTGCTCGATGATCCACTTCTCGATGAAGCGGGCCGCGCCCTCGGGATCGCGATGGGCCCCACCGACCGGCTCCTTGATGATCTCGTCGACAATCCCCAGCCGCTTGTTGTCCCGGGCGGTCAGGTTCAAGGCCGTCGCGGCCAGGTTGTTCGTCTCCGCGTTGGCGGCCTTCCAGAGGATTGCGGCGCAGCCCTCGGGGCTGATCACCGAGTACCACGCGTGCTCGAGCATCGCGACACGGTCCGCGACCGCGATCCCCAGCGCACCGCCCGACCCGCCCTCGCCGACGACAACGGAGACGATCGGCGTCTTGATCCGGCTCATCTCGAGCAGGTTGACGGCGATGGCCTCGGCCTGGCCCCGCTGCTCGGCGCCGATCCCGGGGAAGGCGCCGGGCGTGTCCACGAAGGTCACGATGGGCAGGCCGAACTTCTCGGCGAGTTTCATCTTCAGGAGGGCCTTGCGGTAGCCCTCGGGGTGCGCACAGCCGAAGTGGCACGCGAGCTTCTCGTTGGTGTCTCGCCCCTTGTGATGCCCGATGAGCATGCACTTGGTGGAGCCGATTCGTCCGAACCCGGTGACGATCGCGGGATCATCCGAGAACCGGCGGTCGCCGTGGAGCTCGCAGAAGTCCTTGCACAGCATCCGGAGGTAGTCGCGGAACTGCGGACGCCGCGGATGGCGCGCCACCCGAACCGTCTCCCACGGGGTCAGCCCGGAGTAGATTTTTTTGAGCAGTTGCTGGTGGCCTTTGCGCAGGCGCAGGATTTCCTTGCGGAATTCCGCGTCCTGATCGGTCCCGGAGGACTCGAGGGCTTCGATTTGCGCCTCGATCTCGGCCAGCGGCTTTTCGAACTCGAGTGTGTAGAGGATCGCCATAAGATGGATGTGCATTCCTATACGAGTGAATGCCAAGTGTAGAGGACCGGAGCGGACCGGGCCCGCCAGCGACCGGGAGCGACGTGCATGAGTATTGGGCGGCTGATCGTGATCGGTGGCGGGAACATGGCCCTGGCGATCGTCCGAGGGGGGGTGGCCGGCGGCGTCCTGACGCCGTCGCAGATCCTCGTGGCCGAGCCTGTTGACGACAGGCGGTCGATCTTCCAAAGTATTGGTATTGCAACGGTTGCGCGCACCGAGGATGTCCGTGCCGCGCTCGACTCGGCCTCGATGGTGATACTGGCGGTCAAGCCGCAGGTCCTCCCGGATGTGGCACGGTCTATCGGCTCTGCCGGGTACCCCGGTTTGGTGGTGTCGATCCTCGCCGGCGCATCCGCGGGTGGCGTGCATCGTGCGATGGGTGGCCGCTGCCGGGTGGTCCGGGTCATGCCGAATACCCCCGCGACCGTCGGGATGGGCGTTTCGGGGGTGTGCCCGGGCCCGGGAGCCACCCTGGACGACCTCGCGGCGGTGGAGTCGCTCTTCAATGCCGTCGGCGAGGTTGTTCGCATTGACGAGTCGAACATGGATGCCTTCACCGCGGTGGGCGGCTCCGGTCCGGCCTATGTGTTCCTGCTCGCCGAGGCGTTGACCTCCGCGGCCAGGGACGCGGGCTTGAGCGATGAGGCCGCGGATCGGGTGGTTCGGGGGACGATCCGCGGAGCCGCGGAACTGCTGGCGCGGAGCGGCGAGGGCGCCGCGGCGCTCCGGCGTGCGGTCACAAGCCCCGGGGGGACGACGGCCGCGGCGATCGGCGTGCTGGAGACGGGCGGGTTCGGGTCGTTGATGCGTGACGCGGTGATCGCGGCCCGGGATCGTGGGACGGAACTCGGTCGAGAAAACAGGTGAGCGCGATCCGGGTATTTGGCGGAACTGAAAGCGTCCCGCGGGGGTAGGAATTCAAGAGTGCGGCGACTGGGCCGCGGAAAGGACGGCGGACATGGGGCGCGCGAGGGCATGGTGGACGACGGTGCTGATCGGGGTGGCGGTGCTTCTGGGGTCGGCCCGCGTGGCGACAGGGCAGTGGGATGCGTACCAGCCGCAGTTTACTTCCACTCAACTGGAAGAAGCGATGCGAGCGCTGGCGATGGACTCGGAGCAACGCGAAGTGTCGCGGTCGTTGCACGAGGCGTACCTGACCGCGCATCAGGCCGCGGTCACGAAGATGCAGGAGTACATGCAGGAGGTGCAACGGATCGCCGAGGCCGAGCAGAACTGGGAGATCTGGCAGGAGACCACCGGGGTGTGGCTGGATTTCCAGAAGTACGCCCGATCGATCCGGGACCGCTTTGTCGCTGATCTCAAGATGATGCTGACGGATGAGCAATCGGCGAATTGGGATCGATTCGAACGAGGCCTCCGCCGATCGCAGGAAATCGGCCAGAATTATTACCTCGGGTTCATCAGCGGGGCGAAGGTGGATCTTGTGGAGATCATCGAGGACCTTCCGCTCGACGAGAGCACTCGCGCTTCGATCGATCCGGAATTGATCTCGTACGAGATCGAGCTCGACCGCTTGCTCGTGGCGACGCGGGCCTTCATTGATAAGTGGGAGGAAAAGGCCCGCGAGATGGACTTCGAGGAAAACGCCGCGGAGATGGCGACGGTCTATAAGGATGGCGTGGAGATGGTTTCGGGCATCCGGGACATCAACAAACGGCACGCCGACCGCCTCGAGGCATTGCTGCCCGACGAATCGCGCGGGGCCTTCCGAAAGGCGTTCAACGCCGATGCCTACCCCGCGATCTACCGGGCCAATGCCGCGGAGCGCACCCTGGAGCGGGCCCTGGGGCTCGAAGACCTGCGCGACGATCAGCGCGAGCGATTGGTGCTGATTAAGGATCAGTACGAGCGCGAGCTCGCGGGCGCCAATGCGAGATGGGCCGAGGCGACAGTCCGCTGGGAAGGTGAGCGAACGATGATGTCCTTCCAGGGACAGGAAGAGGAGCCGGATTGGCTCAAGGCCGCCAAGGAGCTCCGGACCCGCCTCGACGAGCGCACGATCGAGAAGATCGAGTCGGTTCTGACCGCCGAGCAACTCGAGCGGCTCCCCGGGCGCGGCGGCAAGAGCGTCGAACGGCCTGTGTTCGGTCAATGATCGGATGCGGCGCTGCAATACGATAGAGTCACGGGCGTTGTGCCTTTCCGGGGATGGAGTCATTTGACCCCGGGACGGACCCGATCAGCAAAGGGGATACGAGATATGGGCATGTTCAAGCGGATGGCGGGGATCGCCGTGGCGGCGGTCGTCCTGGCGGCGGCGCCGGTTCAGGCACAGATGTTCCGCGGCGGGATGCGGAGTCTGACCGAGCCCGACATGACGAGCAAGGACCTCGAGCAGGCCGCGGCCGTGCTCCAACTCGATGAAGAGCAACTCGCGGTCGGCGAGGAGTTGCTCAAGTCATATCTCGTGAACTGGGAAGCGCTGCGGGGCAAGATCAGCACCGCGATGGACGGGGCGCGCCAGGAGTTCCGCGAGACACAGGACCCCGCCGTCTGGATGGACTTCCAGAAGGTCTCCGACGGCTTTCAGGACGAGAAGAAGGCGATGACGGATCAGTTCATGGCTGATCTGAAGCTGATGCTGACCGAGGATCAGTTGGAGCTCTGGCCGAAGGTCGAGCGTCAGCGCCGGCGCGTCCGTTCGCTGGAGCAGAGTTTCCTGAGCGGCGAGGGCGTCGACGTCATCGAGCTTGTCAAAGAGATGGAGCTCGCCCCGGAGTCCGCCGAGGCGGTTGCACCGATCCTGGATCGCTACGAGGTCGAGCTGGATCGGGCGCTTGAGCAGCGCGACAAGATCTACGAGAGCGGCATGGATCGCGGCATGGAACTCTGGCAGAACCAGGACTTCGAGACCATGGAGAAGCTGTTCGCCGAGGCACGCGACGCGGGGATCAAGGTCCGCGATACGCACCGCCGCGCCGTCAAGCAGATCATGAGCGTGCTGACGCCCGAGCAGGGCGCGGCGTTCGAGACGGCGTTTAAAGAGGCGTCCTTCCCGCAGGTGTACCGCCGCTCGTTCGCGGTGCGCGCTTTCGAGACCGCCGACGAGATGGCGGACCTGACCGAGGATCAGCGGACGCAGATCGCCGACCTGCGGGCTCAACTGGACCGCGAACTGGCGACCCGGAACGACGCGATGGCCGAGTCGATCGAGAAAGAAGAGATGACGCGGACGATCCAGGGGATGATGGGCATGGGGCGTCGCGGGCCCGGGGGCGACCGCGAGGCGCGACAGGCCAAGCGTGATCTGGAGATGGCCATGATGGACCGGCTCAAGAGCGTACTCACGCCGGAGCAGCAGGCGTTGCTCCCCGAGCCCGAGCAGCAGCGCGACTGGCGCGGGTTCGGGCGTGGCGATGAGACGGACCAGGGCGGCGACAATGAGCGTCCGCGCCGTATTCGCGGCGGACAGGGCGACGGCCAGGATCAGGACGGGGTCTGAATGTTGCGAAAGGTCCGGCATGGGATGTCGGTACGGTCGCGTTGGCGCGTCCGAGGGTGATGGACCGCCCCGGGATGGCGGCGTGGTCGCGTTGTCTTGCGGCCGCCCGGCCGGCTTGGGGCCTAGATTCAGAAGGACTCACCCATGCGACGCTCCAATCTCACGCGGCGGACACGAACGGCGGCTCGGATCTGCGGCTGGCTCCTCGGAGGCGCCATCGGGCTGGCCTCGGCTGCTCCGGCCCTCGCCCAGCCCATGATGCTCGGCGGTCCGCCCCGTCCCCCGATCTCGACCAAGGAGTTCGAGCGATTCGTCGAGGTGCTGAGTCTCGACGAGGGGCAGGCCGAGATCGCGCGATCGCTGTTCGAGGCGATGCTGACGGACTACGAGGCGATTCGCTCCGTCGAGGCCGAGCAGATGGAGATGCTGCAGGAAGAGTTCGAGGACTCGCGCGATCCGGCGGTCTTCGAGGACATGATGCCCGTGCAGGAACGCTCGCGCAAAAAGATCGGCGAACTCGAGTCGCGGTTCATGGACGACCTGCGTCTGGTCATCAGTGATGACCAGGCCGGACGGTGGGACTCACTGGAGCGCATGCGCCGGCGCGACAAGTCGCTCGGCGGGGGGATGGGCGTCAGCGGCGCGGCGGTGGATCTCATCGCGATCGTCGAGGGGCTGGAAGTCTCGGAGGCGCTGCGCGGCGAGCTCACAGGGACGCTCGAACGGTACGAGGTCGATCTCGACCGCGCCCTGGTGGACCGCAATCGGCTGAAGGACGAGCAGGAGAAGCAGTTCCGCGAGTCGCACCAGCCCGGCGAGGGCGGGGCGATGTCGTTCGACATCGAGGCGTTCCAGGCCTCGGCCGCGGCGATGCGGGAGGCCGAGATCAAGATTCGCGACATCAACCAGCGGTATTCGGCCCAGCTCGGCGGGATGCTCGATGAGGCGACCCGCGCCGAGTTCGATCGGATGATCCGGGTCGAGTCGTTCCCGCAGGTGTACAAGCGTTCGTACACGGGTCGCGCCTTCGACCGGGCCGGCGGGTTCGACGATCTCTCCGATGAGCAGCGCTCACAGCTCGAGATGTTCCGCGAGCAGTACGAGCGCGAGCTGGCGGCGGTGAATGACAAGTGGGCCGCGGCCGAGGCGGAGGCGGAGGCCGCGGGGGCTTCCCAGCGCATGATGCTCGGCGGCGGGAACATGATCATCCAGGTCGGGGGCGGCACGCAGGACGAGGGCGTCAAAGCGGCCCGCGCGGCCCGGAAGGATCTCGATGACCGTTATTACGACCGCGTCAAGCAGTTGATGACGCCCGAGCAGGTCGAGCGGCTGCCGCGGAAGCGTCGCGGGCCCGGCGATGGCTTCTTCGCGCCCGATGGCCTCGAGGGCGACATGGCCGTGTTCGTGACTCAAGAGATCATCATGGACGACGAAGAGGAATCTGGCGACAACTGACCCATTCGGCGGTAGAAGGAACTGCATGACGGCACGCCTCGGCCCCATCTCAGACAAAGACACCCCCGCATCGGTCAACGGTGCGGGCGGGGCCGGGGCGCCGTTGAACGGCCACAAGCCCGCGGCACTCGCGACCAAGCCGGTCATTGATCCGGCGGCGGCGAGGTTGATCGATGCCGAGCAGGCGATGCGGCTTCGCGTTGTGCCGTACCTGTTCGAGAACGATCGGCTCGTGGTCGCGATGCTGGACACGGACGACCTGGCCGCGTCCGACGAGGTGAGCGTTACCACCGGCAAGAGCGTGCGACGGATGGGCGTCGCGGCGGAGATGCTTCGGCAGATGCTCCGGGAGGCCTACGGCACGACCGCGGCCGAGGTGGCGGCGCGGCTGGGCAGCGGGAGCGCGGACGAGACGCGCGACGACTCGATGGCCAACTTCGAGACCGTGGACGCCGACGAGCTGCACCGGATGGCCGAGCAGCCGACGCTTATCAACCTCGTGAATCTGATCATTGTGGAGGCCGTGCGCAGCCGGGCGTCGGATATCCATGTCGAGCCCTTCGAGAACCAGTTGAAGGTGAAGTACCGGGTGGACGGCGTGCTCTACGATCAGTCGCCGCCGCCCAAGCACCTGCAGCCGGCGATCACGAGCCGCGTGAAGATCATGGCGGGGATGAACATCGCCGAGCGGTATGTGCCGCAGGACGGCCATATCACCCTCCGGTTCGAGGGCCGCAAGGTCGATATCCGCGTCTCGACAGTGCCCACGATCTACGGCGAGTCGGTGGTGATGCGTATCCTCGACAAGGAGTCGATTCAGCTCGAGCTCGGCTCCTTGGGCATGGACGACCGCGACAAGCGCTCCATGGACCGGCTCATCGGGCTGCCGCACGGCATGGTGCTCGTCACCGGCCCGACCGGGTCGGGCAAGACGACCACGCTCTACGCGGCACTGAGCAAACTGTACGACCCGCGCAAGAAGATCATCACCATCGAAGACCCGGTCGAGTACGAACTGAGCGGCGTGAACCAGATCCCGGTGAACGCGAAGCGCGGATTGACCTTCGCGACCGGGCTGCGATCGATCCTGCGTCAGGACCCCGATGTGATCATGGTCGGCGAGATCCGCGACGCCGAGACCGCCGACATCGCGGTGCGCTCGGCGCTCACCGGCCACCTCCTGTTTTCCACGCTGCACACCAACGACGCGGCCGCGGCCGTTGGCCGACTCCTGGACATGGGCGTCGAGCCGTTCCTGCTGTCGAGCGTGCTCGAGGGCGTGCTTGCCCAGCGGCTCGGACGGCGAATCTGCGAGCACTGCCGCGTCTGGGAGCCGATGCCCGAGGCGCTGATGCACCGGCTGAGCGACTCCGAACGGGCGCTCTTCCCGAAGGGGACGCAGGGGCGAGGCGTCGGCTGCGAGCGGTGCGACAACACCGGGCATCGCGGGCGGATCGGGTTCTTCGAGGTCCTGACGGTCACGCCGGCGATGCGGGCGGCGATCGGGCAGCGGATGTCGGCCCAGGCGCTGGTGAAATCCGCCGGGCCCGCGCATGTGACGATGCGCCGCGACGGGATCGAAAAAGCGGCGCGTGGGCTCACGCTGGTCGATGATGTGCTGCGCGTGACGCAGGACGCCGAGGAGGTCTGAGCCGGCGCCGCGCGCACCTCTTCACACCATGCCAACCTTCAGATACCAGACTATTTCAGGCGACATCGGCGGCTCGACGAGCGGTACGATCGACGCCCCCGACCGAACGACCGCGGTCCGTTTGCTCATCGAACAGGGCCGGACGCCGAGCGTGATCGAACCGGTCTCGGGCGGCGCGCGATCGCGCGCCGGGACCGCCGACGCGGGTGATTTCTCGCTCGGGTCGCTCCGCAGCGGGATGTCGCGCGGGGAGGTCGCGGCCCTGGTCTCGGAGCTGGCGATCGCGGTGTCGGCGGGCCTGCCGCTGGTCGCGGCGCTTCGGACGCTGGCCCGGCAGGGGCGCAAGACCCGTCAGGCCGCGATCATCAACGCGATCATCGAGGAAGTGGAGCACGGGCGGACGCTCTCGGACGCGATGCGTGCGCAGGGCCGGGTCTTCTCGGATCTGCTCGTCAGTCTGGTCCGCGCGGGTGAGATGTCGGGCCGGCTCGACACGGTGCTCACGCAGGCGGCCATGTTGCTCGATCGCGACATCAAGATCCGGCGCACGCTCGTGGGCGCGCTGATCTACCCGGCGATCATCGCCTCGGCGGTGATTGTGGCAGTGATCATCGTGGTGACGGTCATCGTGCCGCGGGTGCTCAAGGCGGTCGAGGGCCAGATGGTCACGCTCCCGCTGCCGACGCGGATCATCGAGGGCGTCGCGTCGTTCTTCGGCGCGTGGTGGTGGGCGGTGATCCTGGCGGTGTGCGCCGCGGTGCTGGGGTTCGCCCGCCTTCGTCGTGATCCGGGCGCGCGGCTGTGGATGGACACTGTCTCGCTGAAGATTCCTGTCGCCGGGCGGTTGCTGCGCGATGTGGCGGTGGCGCGATTCACGCGGACCTTCGGGACGCTGACGGGGGCGGGGCTGCCGGTGATGCAGGCGCTTAAGATCACCAAGGCGACGCTGAACAACAAGGCGATGGAGGCCGCGATCGACGAGGTGGCGAGCGAGGTTTCGCACGGCTCGACGATCGCCGACCCGCTGGAGCGGACGGGTCACTTCCCGCCGCTGCTGGTGCAGGTGATCGCGATGGGCGAGCGGACGGGCCGGCTCGACGAGATGCTGAGCCAGAGCGCCGACGCGATGGAGTCCAAGACCGAGCAGAGCATCAAACTGTTCACGGCGGTGCTGCCGCCGATTCTGATACTTGTGCTGGCGATGATCGTCGGCTTTGTGATTCTGTCCATTCTGCTCCCGCTGCTGGAGCTTCAGGAGGCCATCGGGTGATGACGAAGGCAACGAAACATCAAGGCATCCGGGCATCAAGGCGCGGCTTCACGCTCATCGAGGCGATCGTCGTCATCGTGATTCTGGGCGTGCTGGCGGCCGTGATCGCGCCGCGGTTCCTCGGCCGTATCGGCCAGAGCAAGCAGTCGGTGGCGTCGGCGAACGCCGCGTCGCTCGCGGCGGCGGTCCGGAGTTACATGGCCGACCACGGCGAGCCGGAGGATGGCGCCACGATCGACATCCTGTTCGACCGCCCGTCGAGCGTGAGCGACGAGGCGTGGAGCCCGTATGTCGAAAAGGCGGACGACCTGCTCGACCCGTGGGGCAACAAATACCTCCTCGTCGTGCCCGGAAAGAGGAACGCGACCTTCGACATCGTCAGTTATGGGCGCGACGGCAAGCCCGGCGGCGAGGGCGAGGACGCGGACATCGTCAAGCCGTAGCACCATGCACACTCCCCGGGTTGACATCCCGCGATCGCGCCGCGCCTTCACGCTCATCGAAGTGATCGTGGTGATCATCCTGCTTGGCGTGGCCGCGGCGGTCGTGATCCCCCGCGCCTTCTCCGGCGGCACCAAGCGGGCCGAGCAGGTGGCCCGTTCGGCCGCGTCGCTCCTGACGGCGGTGGCGCAGCGGGACGCGACGGCGTTCGAGCCGATGTTGCTGGTGTACAGCCGCGAGGAGGCGACGCTCGAGGTTCATGTCATGCGTGGCGACGCCGAGGGGCGCGACCGCGCGTGGAAGCCGGACCTGTTCATCGATCCGGTGCGTTTCGGCGACGGCGTGCTCCGATCGGCGAGCATCGACGGGCAACCACTCGACGACCGTGAGTGGCGGATCGAGCTGCCCGTGAACACCCCGCGGCCGGGCATCGTGCTCGAGATCACGGAAGAAGGCGCCGACGACGGATCGGCTCGGCGGTGGCGCATCACGCTCCCTGCAGGCGCATCGGCGGCGCGGCTCACCGATCTCCGAGTTGTTTCGGACACCGCGGACTCCACCGGACAAGTCGTAGACCTGGATGCGATCGGCATGGGGGACCGCGCATGGTGAGTCGCATCCGACGCGGCTTCGCGCTGATCGAGGCCCTGGCCGCGAGCGTCGTCCTCGGGCTCGGGCTGGTCGCGGTCATGGGGCTGACGGCGCGGGCGATCGCCGCCCAGACGCTCGGCGAGCAACTCACCAAGGCGGCGGTGCTCGCCGACGAACGGCTCAACCTCGTGCTCGCGGCCGGGATTGAGGGATACGCGTCGGTCTTCCCGATGCGCGGCCGGTGCGAGGAGCCGTTCGAGGCCTTTTCCTTCGAAGTGACCATCCGCGAGGGCAGCGCGGGCGATCCGGCGTTTGTTGTCGCGGAGATTCTCTGGATCAGCGGCGGACGGGAGCGTTCCATCGCCGTCGAGACGCTGATCGCCCCGCGATTGGGCGACGACCCGGACCCCGAGCGGCGTCCTGATGAGTCGGTGGACCGCTCCGAATGACACACCGCCCCCCCACTCTCGGGCTCGACCGACCCGCGGCGCAGCGAACGGCCGCGAGCGGCTTCACGCTCATCGAACTCATGGTGGCCATCGTCATCACCGCGGCGGTCGCGGGTGGGGCGGTCATCGCGCTCAGCCAGTCGATGGATGCGCGGTCGAAGTCCAACG
>CAZSLT010000004.1:0-40536 GCA_964607595.1 uncultured Phycisphaeraceae bacterium | reverse complement strand
TGCGTCCGACGAGCGCCGGAATCTCGGGATCGAAGGGGTCCACGGACTACCGCGTCCGGGACGACCGGATCGACTTCAAGGTGGAGATCGAGAAGTTGCCGGTCGGCGCGTATGAATTCCTGGTCAACGGCAACCTCGAGGGGACGATCACGGTCGTCCCGACGCCGGGCGGGAACCAGGGCGAACTCGAGTTCTCCGACCCCGTGCGTGCCGGGAAGTTGCCGCTGCTGTTCAATCCCGACGGCGCACTGTTCGAAGTCGCCCGTGACGGCATGGTGATTCTCACTGGCGACGCTTCGGTCTCCGGAGGAGGCAGCGGCGGCGGCGGCGGCGGGGGTTCCGACGATCCCCCCGGGGACGACAACGGCGGCTCGTCGGGCGGCGGGAGCAGCGGTGGAGGCGGAGCCGGAGGCGGCGGTGGCAGCGGCGGCGGAACACCGGTCGGCAGCATCCCTTCCGGCGGGCCGAACGCCGAAATCGAGACCGCGCTTTTCCCCACGGAGAATGGGATCAACGGCTCCAAGGGCGAGGCCGACTTCCGAACGCGCCCGGATCGCGTGGATTTCAAAATCGAGATCGAGAAGCTGCCGGTCGGCCTCTACGAATTCTGGGTCAACGGTGCGCGGCACGGCACCATCGAGGTCGTGCCAACCGCTACCGGCAACCAGGGCGAACTGGAGTACGCGAACCCGCCGCGTCCGGGCAAGCTCCCGCTGACCTTCAATCCCGACGGCGCGCTGTTCGAGATCAAGAGCGGCGACTCCACGATCCTGGCGGCGCTGGCGCCTTTCGGCGATCAGCCGGGCGCCGCGAACGGCGGGGCCGTCTCGTTCCCGAAGCAGAAGGTCAAACAGCCGCTGTCTTCGCTGGACGGGTCGGGCGGCCGTGCGATCGTCAGCGTGGTGTCGAGCCGCTCCAAGGCGCGTCTCATCGCGAACTTCTCGCGGCTCGAGCCGGGCGTCTACACCTTCTGTTCGAACGGCGTTCCGATCCAGGAATTCGTGTATGAGCGCGGGAAGTACCGCGTCACACTCTCCAGTAACCCCGGCGCCAACGAGCTGCTCCTCAACTTCGACCCGACCAACTCGGGATACGAACTGATGCGAGACGGCGTCATGGTGATGTCCGGCACGGTGGGAGGCACTCCACTGGGCAACGGCGTGCTGCCGCTCGGAGAGATCGAGCGTTCGTTCTCGAATACGGGGCTCGACGGCGACGCGGTGGGTCGGGCGCGGCTCCGCACCCGTGCTGGTCGCACCGATTTCAATGTCGAGGTCGAAGACCTGCCCGCGGGCCAGTACCGACTGATCGTGGACGGCCTGGACACCGGCGGGATCACGGTGGCGACGACCGAGACCGGCACGGAGGGCGAGGTCGAGTTCCAGACCCCGACCGATGACGCGGACAAGATCCTTCTGACTTTCGACCCCCGCGGCCGCACCATCCAAGTGACCGGGGACGGCGGTGTGGTGTACCTCTCGCTGATCTTCTGATCTCTGACGGCACGGGGGTGGTGATATTCTGGCCCTCACAGCGGACGGCGCGGCGTTCTACGGAACGCCCGCCGTTCCTTTTTTTTCCCGCCGCGCCGGGGTCACGGCGGAGTGCGGAGAATGCGGAGTCAGTGATCCGGAATCGGTGTATCAGCCGGGGGCCGACCGCCCTCCTTGTCACAGAGGCCGGAGTGCCGGCCGTTCCGGGTTGACCGCGACGCCCCTACCGGGGCGGGCGTGTCCAGAGCGTAGGAGCATTCCATGTTCGCTGAAACACATCGGAAGATCGATCGTCGGGCCGCGTTTCTGGCGGCGGCAACGGGGTTGGCGGCCGCGGCCGGCGCGTCGGGCCAGGTTGTCTCCGGGGCGTTGGACTTCAACGGCAACAACAAGCACGACTCCGAGGACATCCAACTCGGCGTTGGATTCGATTGCAATCACAACGCGTTGCTGGACACCGTGGATGTCTCGATGCCGCACTTCACGGTCGCGCTCGAGCAGATCAACGCGGTCGAGCAGTTCCAGAACAATGTGTGGGATGCGCGTCCGATCGACTTCAACCAGGACGGCCTCGACGATCTGGTTGTCGTCGCGATGACGAGCACCAATCTGGGCGGCATCACGCTTTGGCGCAACGCCGGCGGTGCGGGGCTGGAGTATGTGACGCGGATCGAGATGCCCAATGCTCGCCCGACCGTTCTCCAGGTCGGAGACCTCAACGGCGACGGGCTGACCGACTTCGTCGCCAGCGACTCTTCGTACAACCAGGCGTATGTCTTCCTCGCGACGGGGCCCGAGACATTCTCCGAGCCGCAGACGCTCGTTGGCCAGCCGGCGAACAACGGTTCGACGGGCATCGATATCGGCGACCTGGACCTCGACGGCGATCTGGATGTGGTGTTCTCGACCTGGTACCCGGGGATGATCAACACATTCATCAACGACGGGAAGGGCCATTTCACCGCCGGGGCGTGGTTTGTCACCGACAAGGAGCCGCGAGATGTGTCCGTCGCGGACATCAACGGCGATGGATACCCCGACATCGCCGCGGCGTGCGAGTATTGGTCGGCGCCATCGTCGTCGGGCGTAGCGGTCATCCATACGAACAACGGCGACGGGAGTTTCTCCTGGACGCACACGATCCCAATGCCTTCGGGCGTGCCCCCCTACAACTACAAGGCCGAGCCGCGGTTCGTCGAACTCCGCGACATCGACAACAACGGCACGAACGATCTGATCACCTCTTCGACCGCCAGCAACATCGTCACGATTCACACGAACGACGGCGCCGGCAACCTCACGCTCTCGCAGTCCCTGGGCGGCTGGTGGCTCGAGTCCGACGCCCGCGATGTCAAGCTGATCGACCTCGATCTCGACGGCTGGCTCGACATGGTGTGGGGCGACAACGACATGCACAAGGTCGCCATCTACCGCAACGACGGCGGTCAGTTCGAACTTCACCAGAACTTCGCCTCCGGCAACTATGGCGGCTATTCGGTCGCGGCGGGCGACTTCTCGGGCGACGGCCTGCCGGACATCGTGGCCACAAACGACGCCTCGCGGACCTTCTCCGTTCTCGTCAATAAAGGCGCGATGAACTTCGACGCCGCGATCCATTTCCGTCCCACGGAGTTCGCCGCCTCGGCGCAACTCGCGGACTTCGACAACGACGGCCTCACCGATCTGTTCATCGTTGAACAGCCGTACATCAGCGGGACTTCGTACCTTTCGGTCTATCCCGGGCTCGGCGACGCGGTCTTCAGCAAGGTTGCGACTCAGACACCGCTTGCCGCGGCCCAGGGCTACCTCGTGACCCGCGATATCAACGAGGACGGGATCCCCGACATCCTCGATGTGACCGGCCACTGCCGCGTTCATCTTTCCAACGGCGACGGCACATTCGCCCCGCCGATCGAGTCACCGGTCATGCCCCGCGGCATCCGCATGGCGACCGGCGATCTCGATCTGGACGGTCACATGGATCTGGCGTGGGTGTGGCCGGGCCATCCCTCGACGCTGCGCGTCAGCTTCGGGGATGGGACAGGGTCGTTCAGCGCGCACACCGAGTACACCGATGTCGCAGAGGATGAGAGCATCGGCATCGGCGACATCACGGGCGACGGCGCGCCGGAGGTCTTCACCGGACACCGTCTGGGCATCTTCTCGATCCACCCCAACAACGGCGACGGCACATTCGGCGTCCGCCGGGACATCGTGATCCAGGGGGTCCCCCTGCTGCCCGCCATCGGCGCCATCGCCGTGGCCGACTTCGACGGCGACCTGACGAATGATGTGGCGGTGTCGGCGACCGGGATCAAGCTGTTCCAGAATCCGCTCGGCGACGGCATCCTGCCCGAAACCCCCGTCCAGGTCGGGCCGTACAGCGCCAGCATCCTCACGCCGACGGACATCGATCTCGACGGCGACATGGACCTCTACGGACGCTCGGCGTCCGGAGTGGTGTACCTCAATCCCGGCTCGGGGTTCTTCGATCCCCCGATGTTCCTGCCGCGGTACGACTCGGCCGCCCGAACGATGATCGTGGCGGACGCGAACAACGACGGCCGCCAGGACATCATGATCGGGCCGGAGAATTCATGGAGTCAGTACCTGTTCCTGAATCTCCCGCCGGCGGACGGCGACGCCAACGCGAACACGATCCCCGACTCCTGCGAGTCGACGCCGGCGTGCCGGGGCGATATCAGCGGGCCGGCCGGCGCACCGGACGGCGCCGTGAATGTCGACGACCTCAACGCGGTCCTCGGCGCATGGGACATGAATGTCCCGCCCGGCTCGCCGCTCGACCTTGCCGGAAACGACGGGCGCGTGAATGTGGATGACCTGAATGTGCTTCTGGCCAACTGGCAGTCGGTCTGCAACTAACCAGCGGCCTGTCACCCGGATTCCCAACCATCGCCGACGCCTCTCACTCCGAGGGGCGTCGGCGTTTGTATTGGAGGAAGGCGCGGCGGCGCGGGTCGACCGGTCTGGCCGTGAAATATTTGCTTAACGATGTATCAAGCGCGCCGTCAGTGCCTCCTTTGAGTATGTCCGGCGCGTCGTGCGTCGGAACAATTCCACGGGCTGTGAGGCAGCAACCGGAGAACTCCAATGAATCGCAAGTTCGCACTCACGATCGCGGCCCTGACTTCGGGCCTCACCCTCGCGACCGTCGCCCAGATGGGCGTCGCCGCCAACTCCAATCAGTACCGCGTCCGCGCCAATCTGTCCGGCAAAACGCTCGCCTCGGGCAGCGCCGATTACCGCGAGCGGATGCGGGGCAACACGCTCGAGCAGCGCTTCAGCGTCGAAGTCGAGGACTTCGCCCCCGACACCGAGCTGACCGTCGAGGTCAACGGCATGCTGTTCGGGACGATCATCACCGATGGGCTCGGCGGCGGCGAGATGCAGTTCCGCACCGCGCAGTTCATCGATGATCCGGGCGACGGTTCGCCGATCCCCACCGACTTCCCGCGCATCAACCCCGGCGATGACATCACCGTCGGCCCGATCTCCGGGACTTTCAACTGATCCTACGACGCCCCCACCCTCACGGGGGCGACGATCACGCCCCCCCGCGTCGGTCAGCCGGCGCGGCGGGGATTGCTCCTGAATTCCTCCTCCGCGACAAACACCAGATTGAAGAGGATTGACCCATGCGTTCGACAAAGCTCACCATCGCGATGCTCCTTCTGGCGTCCACCGGCGCCGCGTTCGCCGGCGGCGGAACGCTCCCCGCCGAGTTCGACGAGGCCACGCCGGACATCAACCGGCTGTTCTCGTACTTCGGCGGCGTGACCTCATGGACGATCGCCAATGATCCGCATGTGATTCACTCTGGCGGATCATGCCGCGTCAACATCAACTTCGCTCCGAGCATCTTCAACGCCAACGGCGTCGGGCTGGGGAGCTACTTGGTCACCGGTCCCGCGCTGGATGTCCCGTCCGATGCGGACTACTTCAGCATCACGGTGGAGTCCCCGTCGCAAGGCACGCTGAGTCTGTCGGTGACCATCCGAGAAGATGACAACAACGACGGAGTAATTGACCTCGGGAACGGAGACGACGAGTGGGTCGCCCTGGCGCAGTTTCTTCAGCCCGGAACGAATGTTTACAACATACCGTTCTCGCAGTTTGTCGAGTCCGGCGCCGGCGACGGTAACGGCGTGAAGAACTTCACGACCTCCGGGACGCTCGCGTACATCGTGACCTTCGAGACCCGGAGCACGAACCCCGGCGGCATCATCACGACGCCGGTGACAATGTTCATCGACCACGCCGGGTTCTACACGGGGCCGCAGTCAATCCCCGCGCCCTCCTGCCCGGGCGACGCGACCGGAGACCTCGCGGTCAATGTGGATGATCTCAACGCCATCCTGGCCGCCTGGAATACGACGGTCGGCGTGGGGTCCCCCATCGACCTGGCGGGCGGAGACGGATTCGTCGGCGTGGATGATCTCAATGTGGTGCTGGCACACTGGGGCGCGGGCTGCGGGTGAGCTGCACGAACCATGCCGCGTGAGTCCGAGCGCAGAGTCAGGTCAGTTCACCGAGCGCGTCGAGCGGAGCGTCTCGCTCGTGATCGTTCCCAACCCGCAACTGACCGTCATGTCGACAAACGCTTGAACGCGATCGTTCATAAGGATGCTTTCCTCACGAACAGCACGCACGCGAGAGCAAGCGGGGTGAAGATCCATGCCGCGATCACGCCCCAGAGAATCCAGGGCAGCAGCGTGCCGAAGGTCTGCGTGGCGTAGGCGCCCACTGGACCCAGGACATCGAGCGAGGCGTTCATGCCGAGGATGACGCCCATCTTGTAGGACTGGAGCGGGTTGATCGCGGCCAGGGCGAAGACCTCCTGCACGCGGAGTCGGAAGAGGACCGTTCCGGCCATGAGGCCCAGGTCGCTGAGGAAGACCCCGGCGAGCCAGACGAAGAGCCCGAGACCGGTAGCAACCCCCGCGCGTCTGGAGAGCACGGAGAGAAGCATCCCGACAGAGAGCATCGCGAGCGCCAGAAGGCAGGTGGCGCCGATGAGAATCATGAACGCCGCGACTCCAACGCCGCCGGCACGCCACGCGACGACCGCGGCGCTCACGCCGAAACCGATGCACAGCGAGCAGCAGAGCGCCGAACCCAGCCCGAGGTACTTGCCCAGCAGGACTTCGATACGCGAGACCGGCTGAGAGAGCAGGTAGATGAGCGTGCCGCGTTCCCGTTCGCCGGCGATGGACCCCGCGCCGGCGACGAGCGCCATGAGCGGAACGGTGAGCATGATGAGGTTGAGCAGCCCGGCGGCGGTGCGTCCGAAGCCGGAAAGCCCGTGGGCGCCCAGCCCGGCCAGCGACATGAAGGACACGGCGACCGCCAGGACGGCGAACGCGATCGTGAAGAGCACGAACCACCGGCTGGAGAGCGCATCGCGGAACTCCCGCCGGGCCAGTGCAACGATGCACGCCGCGGGTGAGCGGTGACGACACCGGAGCGCGGCGGCCTGCGCGAGACCAAGCGTTGTCATGGTTGGTCCTCATGGCGGTTCGATTCATCAAGAAAGTCGATATCCCTCACCGAGACATCGGCGCGGATGAGCGCCTCGATGGGCGCCGCCTTTCGGCCGTCCCGGACGGCCACGCACAAGCCGTGGCCGTTCAGCGAGACCGTATGGCCGGCGCGGCGCAGTGTCTCGGCGGCGGCGTGCTCGTCGCCGGGGGTCACGATGAGCCGCAGGAGCCGCCCGACGCCGTGACGAGGCCAGAGGTCATCCGGCGTGGTGTCGCGCGCAAGGCGGCCCTTCTCCATGACAATGACCCGTCCGGCCAGCGCGTGGACCTCCTCCGGGCGGTGGGAAGCGAACAGCAGCGTCTTGCCGCGGACGCGTTGACGAGTCAGCGCCTCGACGACCTCGGCGCGCCCGGCGGCGTCAAGGTTGGAGGTGGGCTCGTCGAGCACAATGATTGGCGGATCGGAAAGCAACGCGACGGCGAGCGCCAACCGCTGCTTCATGCCGCCGGAAAGATCACGGAGGCGTTTGTTCTCGTTGCCGGTGAGTCCGACAGAGTCGAGGGCGCGGGCCGCGGCGGTAGGTTCGACACGCCGGAGGCCGGCGAAGAACATGAGCGCGTGCCCGACGCGGGCATCGTCGTGGAAGGCGAGTTCCTGCGGCACATAACCGACGAGGGATCGTGCCGCCTTGCCACGGGCCAGCACATCCAGACCGCGGATCCGGGCCGACCCACGGAATCGCGTCACACCCAGGACGCAGCGGATGAGCGTGGTCTTTCCCGCGCCGTTGCTGCCCCAGAGAGCGACGGACTCGCCGTCTGCGATGGAAAGCGTGAGCGAGTCAACGGCAGTGAATCGGCCGTAGCGTTTGGTGACGCAGTCGAGTTGGATCATGGCACCGGCTCCGTTGGTCGTGGTGCCGTTGGTGGTCGTCCGGCGGCGGGAAGGCCATGCTGGCGCGCCAGTGCAAGGCTGACGGCGCCGGCGCTACCAACGAGCCCGGCCGCCAGGAGCGCCATAGAAACGGTGCGCGCGGGGGCGCCGGCAACGGGGACGTCCAGCGCCGGCGGATTGGCCAGAGGCGCGGGGTCGGTGAGCGTGGGACTCGGGCGAAGGTCCGGGAAGGCGCGAGCGGTGAACTCGATCGCTTGCTGCGCGGGGCTATGGACGAAAAGGCGGAGGTTCGGCTCACCGGCGAGCAAGTGGTAGAAAAGACTACGGGGCTCGTGGGGCAGATCGCCGATGCCGTCGCCATCACGGTCGAACCCGGAGTAGTCGGACCAGAAGTTGCCAACGCCTCTCGAGGCGAAGCGATTGGCGGTGAGTTCGCCGCGTCCGTGCGAGGCGGCCTGTTCTTCGTTCTCGACGAAGGCGTTGCGCGTGATCTCGTTACCGTGGGTGATGGGCGTCGCCAAGAGCCCGGTTTCGTTGAACGCGACAAGATTCTCGCGGATCAGCCCCTTGGACTCGGAAGAGGAAGGGCTGTTGTCGATATACAACCCGACGCGGTTTGCCAGAATGGCGTTGCCCTCAAGGGTGATGTCGTCGCAGTCCTTCAGCCCGATGCCGTAGCCGCTGGCGCCACGGTTATTGCTCATGCGATTCCGTGCGACATGGATCCCGTTGCTGTACATCAGATAGACACCGACGGAGTTGCCCGAGAGATCGTTGCCGGTGATGAGCGTGTCGTGGCTGTACATGAAATGCAGCCCATACCGGGAGTCACTGACGGTGTTCCCGGAGATCGTGAGCCCCTCGGAATACCAGAACACCATGTCGCGCGTGCCGACGACTTCATTGTTCTCGACCCTGCAGCCGTGGCTCCACCAGAGGCGGATCGCGTCGCCGCGCCGCCCCGCCTCAAAGTCCTTGCCGCGGATGGTGTTGCCACGCACGACGGACCCGGGAGACTCGCGGAGGTCAATGCCGAAGAGGGCATCCTCGACGCGGAGGTTCTCGATGGTCACGGGCCCGGTCTCGGCGCGGACCGCCGCGGGCTCGCGGTCAAGATTGGCGGCCGATCCGCGCACCGTGAGGTCACGGAGCGTGATGCCCGGTGCGCGGAGTTCGACGACGGTGCCGACACCGCCACCGTCGATGGTGACGCGGCCAGCACCGTCGAGCGTGACCGCTTTTCGGACGACGAGACTCCCGGTGTAGTGGCCCGGCGGAATGATGATGACGGCGCCGGGATCGGACTCGTCGATGAGCCGAGAGATCTCCGCGACCGGGCGCGACGGCTGCTCGGACGCGCCGGCCACGATCACGGTAATAGTCAGTAGGGTGGCCGCGGCGTGGTGCATAGCGGTGTCAGTTCCCGGCGGCGCGCGTCAACGGGAGATACGCGCGGCGATGGAAGTACAGGGAGAGCAGCATGACGAACGATGCGATGGCGGAGATGACAAGTCCGATTCCGGGCGAGGCGACGGTCTTGAACTGCCCGATGACCCCCGTGCCCAGGATCGGCGGGACGAAAGGTTTGATCGAGCTGGAGAGGGGCGCGTCGGGGTCGAGGTTGGTGCCGAAGTGGCTCATCCACAGGTGGAGGTCCAGGAGAAAGACGGCGGGGAACAGCAATGCCGGCAGCACCAGGAGCACAGCCCAGCGCGTGTGGATCCATGCGGCAACCTCGAGCAGAACAACAAAGAGGATCATCGCGTAGACGCCGTAGGACCGTTCAAGCGGCGCGGCCTCTTCCAGCGGACGCATGCCGATGTAATGATTCAGACCGTCGATCTCGGCGACATCGCCCGTGAGATGGTTGATGTAGGCCGTGAGTTGGAGGTTGTCGGGGTACTGCGGGGCGTGAAGCACCATGTGCCAGTAGGGAAGGAAGAGAGAGACAAGGAGGAGAATACGAGCGACGAGGAGGAGAAGCCCCGGCGCACCGTACCGGAACCCGCATCGGGACTGCTCGTTCGGTGCGACACGGGGACCGATGATGCGATCGGTGATCGATGGGGTCATGGCGTCCTCCTGACCAGCGGCGTGAAATGTCCGGATGTGCCGTCGCGTGTTCCGGTCGTCAATGCCGGCGCGACGCGTTCCCGCGGCGGCCGGCCGGGTGGACGATTATTCGGCGGGCTCGACCATGAAATAGCCCATCATCTCGAGGTGGAGCGCCGAGCAGAACTCGGAGCAGTAGAAGGGGAAGGTGCCCGGAACATCGGCGACGAACTCGATCATCGCGGTCTCGCCGGGCTCCAGACTGAGGTTAACGTTGTACGCGGGGATGGAGAAGCCGTGCGTCGCATCAACCGCCCGCTCGACATTCGTGATGCGCCAGATCACGGTGTCCCCTTCCTTGACGGTGATATGCTCGGGATTGAAGTGGCTTCGGATCGCGGTCATGTAGACCTCGACGGTGCTCCCGCTGCGGACGACCCGCTCCATCTTGGCCTTGGGCGCCATCGGATCGATGGTTTGCGTATGCGGGTCCCAGCCGATCTCGGGATAGACAGCCCAGGGCTTGATCTTGTCCGCCTTGACGATCTGGGCGTAGTGCGGCTCGCCGACACCGATCGGCATGTCGTAGATCACGGGCATGTTGGCGCCCGGCGAGGCGATGTCGATCAACTGGAAATTCTGCGGCAGCAGCGGGCCGGTCTGGAAGAAGCGGTCGACCGACCACTTGTTGAACGCGATGAGGTACTTCCCGTCTGGGCTGACGGTGTCGCCCTCGGCGACACCGATGTGTCCGACATTGTATTGCACGGGTGTTTTGTGGACGAGGGTCCAGTCCGGCTCGGGCGTGCCCGCGCCGTACTGTCCGCCGAGGGTCCAGCGGGCGACGGCCGAGTCGAGGAACAGCGATGTGTAGGCGTAGCCATCGGGCCCGAACTGCGTGTGGAGCGGCCCGAGCCCGAGTTCGACCTGCGCCTCGACGACGGAGTCAAAGTCGAGGATGGGCACGCCGAAGTCGTCGCTGCCCGAGTAAGACTTGGCGCCGATCGCCTTCTTGATCTTCTCCATCGAATAGATGGTCACATGCGGGTCGAGTTTGCCGGCGACGACAACGAAGTCGCCCTTGGGCGTGACATCGACGCCGTGGGGGCTGCGGGGCTCGGGCGTGAGATGAAGCAGCCCCTCGGCGATCGCGGTCTTGAGCGTGATGACGGGGAAGTCTTTGATCGACTCGACTTTGCCTTCCTTGAAGACCTTCTCGGCCTTCTTCCAGTCGATGATGTGCAGGTAATCGGTGGCGTTCTTGCTGGCCCCGGCCTCGAAGGGGGGCTTCTTGTCCTGGATGCCGCCGGTGGCCATCTCGGTGTTGAGCGAGTTCATGAAGAGGTAGCCGTCGCTGGCGAGTTTGCCGGCGTCGGAGAGGTCCTGCCAGTACGGGGGCAGTTCGATCGCGAAGGACTGCGACCGGTCAATCCGACCCTTCTTCCTGTCGAACTTCCAGAGCGTGACGGATCCCTTGTACTTTTCCTTGTACTCGCTGATCGGCGCGTACTCAAAGCCCCAAGGCACGGCGTACTGGCCGCCCTCGATGACATACTCGGTGTCGGGCGTCACGAAGGTCCCGCCGTGGTCGCTGATCGTCAGCGGGTTCTTGAGGATCTGCTTGGTCTCAAAGTCGCGGAGGTCGATGACCGCCACGCGGGCGTTGATCTTGTCGTTGATGAACAGCCACTGTCCGTCGTACTCGCCGCCGGTCTCGGAGAGCGCGGGGTGGTGCGTATCGCCCCAGAGATTCTCGCGCCCACCCACAGCGCCCTCCGCGAGAATATCGTTGCCGACGCCGAAGCCCCAGCCCTGCCACGGTTCGGGAGTGAAGACGGCGATCGTTCGCAGCAGACGCATCGAGGGCACGCCAATGACGAAGACCTGCCCGCTGTGTCCGCCGGACGAGAAGATGAGGTACTCGTCCTTCATGCCGCTGGGGGTGTAGGTCTTCGCGGCGGCGAGGAGGTCGGCCGTCGAGAGACCCCGCGCCTGGGCGACTTTCTGAACTTCGGCGATGGACTGCGCGGAAGCGGCGGGCGCGGCCACGCACGCGGCGCCGATGCCAAGCAGCGCGAGCCGATTGAACGAACGATTCTTGCGAGGTGTCATGGTGTCGATCCTTCCTGAAAATGACGGGGTCTGGTCGACTCGCGGCCGGGGGCTTACTCGCCCGTGTCCGCCGCGTGAAGAGCGCGGATATACGAGACAATCTGTTTGAGTTGATCGTCCGTGATCGCGGGGTTGCCACCTTTGGGCGGCATGTCGAGGCCCGTGGTGTTGGACTCATCCCACGACGGGCGGCCGCTCTTGACGAACGCGATGAGTTGTTCATCTGACTGAGTGGCAATGAACTCGCTCCCCCGCAGCGCTTTGCCCAACCCCTCGCGCCCCTCACCCTGCACGCCGTGGCATGCCGAGCAAGACGCGACGAAGGCGTCGTGCCCGATGCCGGCCTCTCCACCGACAATGGACCCGCCGGACTGAGGCATCATCCAATCGTCGAGCGTCGCGAAAGGTTGCGAACTGTCCTGGAGCGAGCGGAGATGAGCGACGACAGCGCGGATGTCCTCGTCGGGCAGTGCCGCATTGGCCCGCGGCGGCATGGCGGCGCCGGTGGTGTTCGCGGGGTCGGTCGGAAGACGCCCTTGGGCGATGAGCGTGAAGAGTTGATCGTTGCTGTGGGTCTGGACGAACTCGCTGTTCCGCAGCGGCTTTCCCAGGTGCGGGACGCCCGCGGCGTCCTTGGCGTGGCAGAGCGCGCAGCTGTTTCGATAAACGATCGATCCGATGATCAGCTCCGACGGCTCAACGCCGATCGCCGTTGCGATCGCCGCCATCGGGTGTTCGGGCGGCTCGGGCACCGAGGCCGCGATCAGACCGAACATGCACAAGGGCGTGAGCAGAACCATCAGACCCACCCCGACCGCGGGCCACTTGTTGGGATCGGCCGACAGGGCTTTCCCGCCGCGAGCTCGGTCATTCTGAACGGTCACTTTCGGACTCCCTTCGACGCAAAGACTCAAATCCGGAGTCGTAATTCCACATTTAGGGCCAAGGGTATCATGATCGAGCATTGTGGTCAAGTTCATCCATATTAATCGGCTTGGCAGTCAGACCCGTTCTTGACCGACCCTTTCGGCGCCTCAACCCCCACCGGGATGATCGGTCCGGATTGCTCACAGAGCGGGCGCACTCTGCCGAGGTCGCTTAGAATCTCTTCAATCGATGTCGACGCGAAGACACGCTCGGTGTTGGCAAGTTGAGCGTCGAGCAGACAATGAAGGGCGCACAGCTTCGTATGACCTTTGATCCCCAGCGGGCACCGTTCGATGCGGGAAATCCCGGATTCCACGGCATTGAGGACCTCCAGCACGCTGATGGCCGAGGGCAGCTTCGTCAGCGCGAATCCACCGCCGGCGCCGCGCTGAGCGCTCAGAAGCCCGGCCCGGGACAACATCCGCAGGATCTTCTGCAGGTAGCCGACGGGAACCTTTGTGCCCTCGGAGATCTGCTGTGCAGACAGGGTCTGATCGATCGGCCGCTGGGCCAGATAAACGACGGCTCGAAGGGCATATTCCCCGGTTTGTGAGATCATGTTTTTCGTCCCGTTACGCCGCGATATTGGATCGCTTTATCCATTATCGACCAGCGCCGCGAGGGAGTCAAATGCCGACTTTCTCGGGGTTGGGTAATCACCCAAATCCTGGCCCGAGCGACTCCGGTCGGCACGCGGCGCTCGCGTTGTTTCCGCGGGTCTGAGAATCCCCTCCGTCAGGTAGCCCGAGTGTCGAAGGTCGTTCAGCACAAACCCCGGGCAGGTCAAGCCGCGGGCTCCGACGCCGCGGCGAAGGGCGTGGGTGACACTTCCACATCGGGATTGCGCCGAACGAAGCTCCGGACCGCGTACTCGTCCGCAAACAGGACCACCTTCTGCAACGCCGAGTCCGTCGCCAGCACTCCATCCACCGCCATCAGATCCGGCTCCCAGCCCTCCGTCTCGACCCGGGCACGCACCCACATGGCGATCGTCCACGGCGCCGATGCAAGCCGCGACTCGGCGCCGTACTCGCTCCGCAACCGATATTGAATGACCTCGAACTGCAACGGCCCGACCGCGGCCAGCAAGGGCACCTTCTGCCGAGACTCACCCAAGTCCAGAACCTGCGCCACGCCCTCCTGCAGGAGCTGCTCCAGGCCGAGCCGGAATCGCTTGAAGTTGGAGGGCTGCGGGTTGTGCAGGAACGCGAAACACTCCGGCGCGAATCTCGGAATCTCATTGAAGAGAATCGTGCTGTCCTCAGTCAGCGTGTCTCCGATACCGAAGCGGTCGTGCCCGACGATCCCGACGACATCCCCCGCCAGCGCCTCGTTCACTGTCTCTCGATCCTGCCCGAAGAGCTTCTGCGCGTTCGACAGCCGCACGCGACGCCCGCTCTGTGCGTGGACCACCGTCATCTCGCGCCTGAATCGCCCTGACACAACGCGGACGAACGCGATGCGGTCCCGGTGTCTGGGGTCCATGTTCGCTTGAATCTTGAACACAAACCCGCTGAATGCCTCGTCGGTGGGCTGGACCCATCGGCCGCCCGACCGGCGGGGCCCGGGCGGCGCCGAGTGCGCCAGGAATCCGTCCAGCAGCAACTGCACCCCGAAATTGTTCATCGCGCTGCCGAAGTAGACGGGAGTCAGCTCGCCCGAGAGTACACGCGCCCGATCGAACGACTCGCCCGCACCCTGCAGCATCTCGACCTCGTCCCGCGTCTGCTGATAGGTGCGCTCATCCATGCTCTCGCGCAGCAATGGGTCGTCGATCCCATGGACCGAGACCGGCGCCGCGAACGCGCCGCCGGGTGTGCGTTCGAACAGATGCACACGCCCCTCCAGACGGTCGTACACACCCCGGAAGGAGTGCCCCGATCCGAGCGGCCAGTTCATGGGGAACGCCCCGATCCCGAGCACACTCTCGAGTTCGTCGAGCAGCTCCAGAGGATCACGCGTCGGGCGATCGCACTTGTTCATGAAGGTGAAGATCGGCACGCCGCGGCGACGGCAGACCTCAAAGAGCTTCCGGGTCTGCGGCTCGATCCCCTTGGCCGCGTCGATCACCATCACCGCGGCATCAACGGCCGTCAGCACACGATAGGTGTCCTCGGAAAAGTCCTTGTGCCCCGGCGTGTCCAGCAGGTTGACGCGGTATCCGTTGTAGTCGAACTGCAGCACCGTCGAGCTCACCGAGATGCCGCGCTGCTTCTCGAGCTCCATCCAGTCGCTCGTTGTCGACCGCTGATCTTTGCGCGCCGTCACCGAACCCGCCAGGCCCAGCGCGCCGCCGTACAGAAGGAACTTCTCGGTGAGCGTCGTCTTGCCCGCGTCGGGGTGGGAAATGATGGCGAAGGTCCGCCTCGGGAGCGAGTTGCCGGTCGGCTGCATAGGAGTGTCTCTGTGGAGGATGCGGAAGGAAGTGAGCCCTCGTCACGACCCCGACACCGGTCAAGCCCCGGTCGGCTGTGTGGGGTTGAACGAACTGGCCGCGGGGGCAGTGTCCCGTGAAACTAGGGCGGCGCGCATCCGTCGTGGAAGCGTCCATGACACACGCTGAGCAAGGAATGCGCACACTTCCGCATGACATCATGCTATCAGCGAGGTCCTTTCCGGGCCAATCGGCGCACACCCCGTCTTCACACCAATAGGTTGCCGCCGTGATTCCGGCCGCCGCACCCGGCGTGTTGTGCCTCGCGACCGCGCTGGGGGCCCACCGACGGCGCGGCCCCCCCACTCCCCCACTCCCCCACTCTCCCGCTCAACCCCGGCCCGCCACCTGGGCAGTTCGGGTGACAACGGAGTCATTGAGGACCGCGTCTGCCCGGGCGTGCTGCGGGCAGGCCGACCGCCGGCGATCACAATCGCAGTGTTGACCGTGACCTCGCGACTCCACATGATCTACGGATGCCACGCTCCACGGTCGTCGCCCCGGTCCGGGTATTTCTCGTGGTCATTGTGACGGTCTTTACGATCGAAGCCATGATCATGCTCGGACCGGTCGCCCGGCATCCCTTCTCGCTCGAGGCGGCCCGATCCGGGCTGATCGATGCGATGGCTCTGATCACGGTGCTCTGCCCTGTGCTCTGGCTGCTTGTCGTCCGCCCCCTCCGCGTCCTGCTTCTGCAACGCGGACAGTTGCTCCAGCGCGTCTTCGAGGTCCAGGAGGAGGAACGCGCGCGGCTGGCGCGGGACCTCCACGATGAGATCGGTCAGGCCCAGACGGCGGTGCTGCTCGGGCTCCGGTCCTTGCTCGCGGCGACGACCCTTGAGCAGGCGAAGGCTCGGGCTCAATCCGTCTACGACATTTCTACAGGCGCGATCGACGCGACCCGTCGTCTCTCACGCGGCCTCTCACCCGTGGTCCTCACCGACTTCGGCCTCGCTCAGGCGCTCGAGTGCATGTGCGCGGATATGCGGTCGGCGACGGGGGCATCCGTTGACTTCTCATCCAAAGATCCCTTTCCTCGTCTCCGGCCCGACACCGAGATCGCGTTGTACCGCGTGGCGCAGGAAGCTCTCACAAACGCCGTCCGGCATGCCCATGCCACAAAGATCGCCGTTGATCTCTCGTCGGATGGCGATTCCGCGGTCCTGCGCGTCTCGGACAACGGCGTCGGAATGCCGGGCGATCGGAACAGGACAACCGTCGGCGGACTCGGACTGGCGGGGATGCGGGAAAGGGTGGCCCTGATGAACGGCCGATTGGCCATCAACTCATCCCAGTCAACGGGCACCGCCATCACGATCTCGGTACCGCTCCGGATCCCCGCCCATGAGTGAGATCCGTGTACTGATCATCGACGACCACCCGATGGTGCGCCGGGGCCTCCGAATGACTCTCGAGGAGCAGGTCGGCATCTCCGTCGTCGGCGAGGCCGGCTCCATTCAGGATGCGTTGCCTCTCCTCAGCGAAACACGACCCAATGTCATCACGCTCGATCTGGCCATGCCAGGGCTTTCGGGCGTTGCCTCCGTGCAACGGCTACGGGCCGCCGCTCCTGACGCACGGATCGTCGTAGTGACGATGCACGACGAGGCCGCGTATGTCCGAAGCGCGATGGCCATGGGGGCCTCGGGATTCGTGCACAAGAGCGCCGCCGACACGGAACTTGTCGCCGCGATCCGATCAGTCGCCAGGGGACGAGTGTTCATCGACATCGGCGACGCGGATACACTCGAGACCGCCCTGCACCCAGATGGTCCAGGCCGCGCCGGCAAGTCGCCCCTCGAGCGGCTCAGCGCGCGCGAACGCCAGGTCGTTCGGCTCGTCGCCCTGGGTCACACCAACCAGCGCATCGCCGACGATGTCGGGCTGAGTGTCAAGACCGTCGAGTCCTATCGGGCGCGGCTGATGAAGAAATTGGGCCTGAAGGAGCGCGCGGATCTCGTCCGTTTCGCGATGGACGCCGGCCTGATCTGAACCGGCCCCACATCCAGCCCGATCGGGTGCCGGGGAATCCCCCGCAATGGCCGCATGAGTATGCCGAGTTTCCCCGCTAGCCCGCCGAGGGGGGTCGCGGCAAGATTCTCCAGGCCTCCCGTGCGTCGGGAGCCGGGGTTTCACTGATCAGACTCGCCCGCGCACCGGGTGGGCGGATCGCGGGAGCGACTCACATGAAATGCAAGCACAACTCCATGTTCCTGGGGGCTGCCGCGATGGTGCTCGCGGGCGCCGTTGCCGATGTTCGGGGGGGAACGACGGTTCACGCCAGCCCCCCAATGCCCGGCGGGGGGACGCCGCGCCAGTCACAGCTCTGGATCGACCCTTCGGGGGAGAACGACTCAGATAACGACGCGATCTGCTGGGCGCCATTCACCCTTGCAGAAGCCTCAACCGTCACTGGGCTTCGCTGGTGGGGGGACGGAGTCCCTACGGTCGGGTTCCGCATCGCCTTCTTCAACCAGGACCCCAACACGATCGCGTCTCAGCCCGACATCTTCGGCGCCAATAGCGAGCCGATCTTCGAGATGGACATCGCTCCGCCCACCCCCTCGCTGTCAGGAGGGCTGTATGAGTATTCGGTGTCACTCCCCGTCGAACTGACCTTCCAGAGCGATACCCGGTACTTCGTCTCCGTCGTTGCGCTTCAATCCGCGTGGTACGCGCCGTGGGGGTGGTCCCAGGGACAACTCACCGGGAGCACATTCTGGTGGCAGCGCGGCGCCCACATGTACTTCAACATCGCCGGGAGCCGAGCGTTCGAACTCATCGGCGCACCACTCACTCCGACATGCCAGGGCGACATCTCCGGGCCCGGCGGAGCACCCGACGGCGCGGTGGATGTCGACGACCTCAATGCTCTGCTCGGGGCATGGAATCAATCAGTCGGGCAGGGAGACCCGAGGGACCTCGCAAACGACGACGGCTTCATCGATGTCGACGATCTGAACATTCTGTTGGGCCACTTTGGATGCGTGTAACGGCCAGAGGAGCATTGCTGTGACTCGATTGATCATGACTGCATTCTTCGTCCTAGCGATACTGACGGCGCGATCCGAAGCCCGATGGGAGTATGTGGCGCCGATGCCAGCGCCCAAAGCCAATACATTCGCGCTGACATTCGAGGGCGATATCTACATGATCGGCGGTTCGCCGTGGGTCAACGAGAACGACATGGACGGCTCCGTCTATCGCTTCTCCAATGGAGAATGGTCCGTCGCCGCCCCGCTCGGTGGGATGGGGCCCGCGGTCGGTCAAGGCGGCGGGGTGGATGCGCTGGGCAGGATTCTCGTATTCGGCGGCCAGATCCAGGGCTCGGGAGATCTTGCCGAGAGCCGGGTCTACGAACCGATCGAAGGAACCTTTGATATCCCGGCCGAAGCCTCCCAGTCACACCCGGCACTGAATTTCGGCCTTGCTGTCGATGACCAGAGCCGAATCTACCGCCTCGGGGGCGGATGCGATATCTGCAACAACAATCACTCGATCAGCAGCAGGTACAACGCGCTCACAGACTCATGGGAGCCAATCGCGTGGCTCCCGTGGTCAAGGTCTTCAATCGCTGCGGTGTATGACGGACGGGGCCATATCTGGGCGTTCGGGGGATACACATCGTTCGGGCTGCCGCGTCTCATCCACACGATTCGCTACACCATCGCGACCGACACGTGGGAGACACTCGGTTTCCTCGCACTGCCCGTGGCGACAAGCGATGCCCGCGCGGCGCTCGGCGCCGATGGACGCATTTACCTCATCGGCGGCCTCACCGGGGACGGCCCAGGGACCCCGACGGCGAGCGTGTATGTGCTCGACCCCGCCGCCGTTCAGCCCGTGTGGGAAGCGGGACCGAGCCTGCTGGAGGCGCGTTACGACTTCGGTGTCACGCTTGGCGCCGATGGGTACCTCTATGTCATCGGGGGGAACACCGTCTCCGGCCCCACCGCCACCGTGGAACGGCTGTACACAGGCCAACCGGTGTCCATTCCCGGGGACATCACCGGCGATTGCGTCGTGGATGTCGACGATCTCAACGGCCTGCTCAGTGTCTGGGGCTCGCAGGTCGGCGCCGGCGCACCGGCGGACCTGGCCAACGACGACGGAATCGTGACGGTCGATGACCTGAATGTCATCCTCGGGCAGTGGGGCGCGGTCTGCGGTTGATCGCCCCGAGTTATCAGCGATCGGAGATCACCATGTGCTTTCGTCCACGGCTTCTGGCGTTCGCGCCACTCCTCGTCGCCGGCTCCTTGACATCGGCCGGCACGATCTACACATCTCGGTCGGAGTTTGACGCCGCTCTGTCCGGCCTGACACCGGTCTGGACCGAGGATTTCGAGTCATTCTCACTCGGGCCGGTCTCGGTCCCGACCACGATCGGTCAAGGCTTGGCAGAGATCGCCAAGTTGGGCACCGCGGAGATCGTCTCATCCGGGGCCACACTCCCGCCGTCAGGCGACAAGGAATGGCTTGGTGTCGAGTCGGCATTCGGTGAGACGATTCAGGGGCCCGCCGGCACAAGTCTCGGAGTCGGCGCGATCGGCTTTGATTATTTCAGCGCGTTCGCCGGGAGTTACACCTTCCATCACTCACTGGGAGTCGACTCGGACTCATTCGCCACGGGGTTCCAGGCGCGATTTGTCGGCTGGGTCGGAGACCCGGGCGAGGTGCTCGGCTTCGTTCGGTATGAGCCGATTGACAGCGGCCATATCCTCGATGACTTCGCCGCGTACGCGGTCCCCGGCCCCGCATCGCTCGTCATCGTGCCGCTTGTCGCTGCATTCGTTCGACCACATCGGCGGCGATCCCCGGAGCCGCGATGACGACCACTCCGCGCCGGTTCGGCGCCGTTGTCGCCAGTCCACGCCGAGTTCCAATACTGCCATCCGAGGACGAAGTGATCACTGAGAGGAAGTGCATCATGGGCCTGAACGAGTCCGCAAAAGTCAACGAAGTCGCGACGCGCCAGCGCGTAAGAACGCGTCTCATGGGAGCCGCGGCGGCCACCGGCGTGATACTGGCCGCGGCGGGTTGGCTGGTCCTGTCTCCGAGCCGGGCGCTCGGCGGAGGGGCCGCCGTAGCCGCGGCCGAGGAGTACATCGTTTTCGCCTACAACGATCTCGGCATGCATTGCATGCAGGACGACTTCTCCGAGATCATGATCCTCCCGCCCTACAACACGCTCCACGCGCAGGTGATCCGCCGCGACCCGAACATCGTGCATGACCCCGAGTTCAGCGTTGAGTATTCCGTCCCGGGTCAGACCCACGCCGAAGACAAGACCAACTTCTGGACCCACGCGGCGGACCTCTTGGGAACCGCCCCGCCACCGAATGTCGGGCTCACCGGCAACGGTCTGTCGGGCCAGATGACGCTCACCCCCAATCAGGATTGGAATGCCACCGGCATCCCGGTCACGCCGTTTCAGGACGACGGCACCGTGAACCCATACCCGCTGGCCGATGTTGTTGTGCGCAACCAAGCCGGCCAGATCGTCGCCCGAACCCAGGCCGTCATCCCCGTCTCGACAGAGCTGAGCTGCTATCTGTGCCACGGTTCGGAGGGTCAGACTCCCGCGGCGAGTATCCTCGCGGCCCACGACACGACTCACGGCACTTCGCTGGCGAGCGCCACACCCGTGCTGTGCGCCTCCTGCCACGCCGACGCCGCGCTGGGAGCCCCGGGAGTTCCCGGCATCTCGACGCTTTCCTCAGCGATCCACTCCTCGCACGCCGACCGCGTCGCGGTGCTCGGCCTCGAGAACGAGTGCTATGCCTGCCATCCCGGCCTTCGCACCCAGTGCCAGAGAGATGTGCATCTGCTCAACGGCCTCGACTGCAACTCTTGTCACACTTCGATGGCCGCGGTCGGCGACCCCCGCCGAAGGCCGTGGGTCGATGAACCGAAGTGTTCCGACTGTCACTCCCGCCCGGGCTTCGAATTCGAAGAGCCAGGCAAGCTCTTCAGAGAGTCACGCGGACACGGCGGCGTGACATGCGTGGCATGCCACAACAGCCCGCACGCCATCACACCCACAGCGACAGAAGCCGACAACCTCCAGGCATTTCTCAAGCAGGGCCATGTCGGGGTCATTGACAGCTGTACGCTCTGCCACACCGAACAGCCCGATGACCCGTTCCCGCACCGGCTCTTCCTGGACAACTGACCGCGAATCACCTCGGGGGCGGAGCTACGCCCACGGAGACACATCATGCTGATCACAGGCACATTCGGGCTTTTGCTGACTCTCGCGATGGCCGCTTCCGCACAGACCGGGCAACAATATCGCGTGGTCGACTTGGGCGACCTCGGAGGGTATCTGAGCGTCGGGAAAGACATCAACAACAACGGGCAGGTCGCCGGAACTACCGAGCTCGACGATTACTCGTTCCGCGCGTTCCGGTTCGGCCCCGGCGGGCTGATCGATCTGGGCGTCGTCCCCGGCGAGACGCAGAGCTTCGGCCTCGCGATCGATGACGCGGGCCGCGTGTTCGGCGCCTCCTACCGCCTCGGTGATATCACACCCCGCGCCTTCCGAGTCACGCCATCGTCTGCGATCGAGGATCTGGGCGCCTTCACACCGAGCGGTGTCAATGAGTTGGGTGATGTCGTCGGCATGGTGCGCGTGGCCGCGAGCGACGGCTGGATCTCACAGCGGCCATGCCTGTACCGTGACGGCCTGCTCACACAGCTGTCTGTCCTCGGCGGGGGCTCCGGCCACGCGTTCGACATCAACGACAGCAGAGTGATCGTGGGTTCATGTTCGCTGTCGGATCTTGGCGTAACGCACGCCTCGCTCTGGACCGACCAGTCCCCCGTGGACCTCGGCACACTGGGCGGGATGCGCAGCGAGGCCAAAGCCGTGAACTCCGAGGGCGTCGCCGCGGGGTACGCTGAAACGGCATCCGGCGATCCACATGCTTGTCTGTTCTCGCTCGCGGCCGGCGGCACCGGCGTGGACCGGATCGACCTGGGGACGCTCCCCGGAGCCGTCTCGAGCTACGCCAATGACATCAACGACAACGGTGCCGTCGTGGGCGTTTCCGACTCACGAGCATTCATCTTCGAGTCCGGACAGATCACGGACCTGAACAGCATGATCACCCCTGAGTCTCACTGGACGCTGAGATCCGCCGAAGCGATCAACAACGCGGGACGGATTGTCGGCAGCGGGCTGTTTGGCGGCGTTCCGCACGCGTTCATGCTCATCCCGATCAACTGCCCCGGAGACACCGATGGCTCCGGCGTCGTCGATGTCGATGACCTCAACGCAATCTTGAGCGCCTGGAACACGACCGTCGGCATCGGCTCTTCAGCCGACCAGGCGAACAACGATGGATTTGTGGATGTCGATGATCTCAATGTGGTTCTGGCACACTGGCTGGAGTCCTGCTGACAGCGTCGGATCGCAGGCATCGAGTCGGCACGGAGCGCGCTTGTTTGAGGATCATCGGACAGTCCCGCCGGCCGTCACAGACCAGATTGCAGACTCGGAAGGTACACAGACCGACACCGACTCGGAGGTGCAACAATGAAGGCCCGCATCATCTTGAGAGCCCTCGCCATCGCGACGACCGTGTCCGTGAGCGTGGGGTCGCCGCCCCAGTTTGTTGCCACGGATATCACCGACTGGACGCCCTCGCAGCTCGAGACGCTCCCGAGTTTCAAGCACTTCATCCCGGTCGGCCCCGCGTCCCCTTCGAACTTTTCGCCGGTGTCGCGTTCCGCTTCCGGCTTTGTGGCCGGAACCGTGCCCCAGTCAATCCCCTACACGGGAAGCCGCGAAGCCGTGCTGGTCGATGCCTCGGGCGCCGAGTACATCGATCCGTTCGGTACCTACTCCTGGGGCTACTGGTCCTTCGACGGGAAAGACTGGCACTACTCCTTCGGGTATGTCCGCGATAGCCTCGCGCTCGATGTCAACTTCGCGGGTGTCGCGGTCGGGAAAGCCACGCTGGCGCACAGCGGGAACTACTCATCAGGCGCCCGCTATCACGCGTTCAGCTATTCTTCGAGCGCCGGACGAGTCGATCTTCTTCCCGACTCCGACCAGTCGACCGTCAACTGCATCAACAATCGAGGCGAGATGGGCGGGTACGCCTACGGGACCGGACCGTTCGCGGGCGGGTTCCGGTTAGCCCCCGACGGTCAGGTCACGCCGCTGGACCCGGTCAACGGGTTCGCATGCCAGCCGCGTTGGATCAATGCCTCGGGCGTGATCATCGGAGCGTTCTACAACGGCGTGTTCGCGGCACCTTCGGGCTCGACCACGGTCGCGCTGCCCTCGCTCGGAGGTGACCCGCGGGTCGTGGTCAACGATCTGAACGACACCAACTGGATCGTGGGCTTCAGCGGCCCGTTCGGAGACCCCGAGACCTATGCCACAATCTGGGAGCCGTCGGCCCTCGACAACTCGTGGACGCCGCACGACCTCACCGATCTGCTTGTCACATCCGATGTCCTGCTCGAGTCGGCAGTCGCGATCGACAACGAGGGCAACATCATCGCAGCGGGACACATCGACGGCACCGACCTCTTCTCTTCGCGCCGATACTTGCTCACGCCCGTCGTGCCGCTCGAGCCACCCTGTGAGCCGGATATCGGGATCCATCCGCCTCCCGCGGCGACTCTCTGCGTCGGCGATGCCCTTGATCTGAGCGTGCAGGTCGCCGACGGACAGGGCCCGCACTCATACCGTTGGCAGCGCGATGGAGTTGATCTTCAGGACGGCCAGGGACTGACCGGGAGCGACACAACGATGCTGAGCATCGCGTCCGTCGATCCGGCAGACTCGGGCGTCTATCGATGCCTGGTTCAGAATGAATGCGTGGCCACGCCATCCAACGAATGTGTGGTCGTCGTGACCCTTTGTTGCCCCGGCGACATCATGAACAACGACGGCGTGGTCAATGTCGACGACCTCAACGCCATCCTCGCCGCCTGGAACACCAGCGTCGGCATCGGCGACCCGCGCGATCTGGCCAACAGTGACGGCTTCATCGATGTCGACGACCTGAATGTCCTCCTGGCCAATTGGAACACGGTCTGCAATTGATGGCGAGCTCGCTCGGCGGCCTGCTCATACTCCGACGGGTTCGACACGACCATGATGACCGGCTCAGACATCCAAACGCCGCGGGACTCAGTGGAAGAGTCCCGCGACGCCTGACCGAGAGAGCCACGCTTGGGGCGAGTTGGCCGTCCAATCGTCGGCATCACGGCTCCCTGTGATTTGACAGCGACGCATCCGCTGATGGTACGATTCACACCTTCTCGTCCTGACCAGACACACTCATCCTGCCGATGGAGGCCTCCGATGAATCCGCACATGGGCTCACACACGACGCGACTGACTCATGTCGCCGCACTCGCGTTCATCGTTGCGCTCATGCCGGCGCTCTGCGGCTGCGCGAGCAAGCCGAAGCTGACCCACACGGGATTCCTCAGCGATTATTCGAGACTCGAGCCGGTCAACGACTCGCGGATGCGATATCAGTCGCAGAGGATCGCCGACTACAATGACTTTATCGTTGATCCGATCCGCGTGACCGTCCCGGCCGACAAGCTGTCGGACTCCGATTGCGACGAGGTCCGGTCATACTTCCGCGACAAGGTAATCGAGTCGCTCCGGCAGACCGGCCATCGTGTCGTCAACACGCCGGGTCCAGGCGTCGCACGGATCCGGATCGCTCTCACCGATGTCGCGGCATCGACCTGGTGGCAGAAAGTTCATCCGGTCAGCCGCGCTGTCGGTGCGGGCACCGGCGGAGCCGCGATGGAGGCCGAGATCATCGACTCGCAGACCAAGGAGCAACTCGGGGCCGTCGTGCAGGCAGGCACGGGCAACCAGTTCGACATGACGGCATTCTCAACCGTCGCGGATATCAAGAGCGCCATCGACGGGTGGGTCCAGCACTTCTCGGATCGACTCAAGGAATTGCGGACCCGCGGTCGCTGATCGCAAGACGCGGCCATTCCCCCATCCAGCGCGTCCGATGATCTGAGTCCTTCCGCGAGAACGACGGCGATTGGAGCTGCCGAGGTGGCTGCGCTTCAGTCGAGCAAGCTCTCGCGCTTTGAATTCAAGCAGCGCTCCTCGACGCGATCCATTCACGCCGCAGCCGCCCGCCCGTACGCAACCGTGGACGCGACTTTCAGAAGAGTCCCTGGCAGTGGCTCCGTCCTTGGGCCGATCCGGGCGCTCGACCGAGGAAAAACCGACCCTACATTTCCTCCAATGTGAACCGAAGGTCATCCAGGGCTCACCCTCCCTTCAGGTGATCGATGGATGATCTGCTGTCACACCCTTCACGGAGGATGCCCAATGGCTCTCGATACCCTGCACGATGTTCTCGTGGAAAGCGTCCGCGACCTCTACAACGCGGAGAAGCAGTTGGTCAAGGCCTTGCCCCGAATGGCCAAAGCGGCTTCCTCGATCGAACTCAAGGGGGCGTTCGAGGATCACCTGTCGGTCACCGAGACGCATGTCAAGCGACTGGAGCAAGTGTTTAAGGAGTTGGGTGTGCCGACACGCGGCAAGGTCTGTCACGGGATGCAGGGCTTGATCGAGGAGGGCAAAGAGGTCATCTCGGAGAAGAAGGAGAGCTCTCCGGCCGCCCTCGACGCCGCGCTGATCGCCGCCGCACAGAAAGTCGAGCACTACGAGATCAGCGCGTACGGGTCGTGCCGGGCTCACGCCCAAATGCTCGGACTCGACCGCGTGACCAAACTCCTGCAGCAGACCCTCGACGAAGAGAGCCAGGCCAATGAGACACTTACAGCGATCGCCGCCGACAGCGTCAACGCGGCCGCGATGCCAACCGACAATGATGACGAAAAGTAGCCGGTGTCGTCACCAACGCCGCCGCGAAGGAACGGGCGATCGCCGGGGCCCCCGATGATCCGCACAATCGACCCGATCCGGCGGTACGCGCTCGTCACCGGCGCCTCCTCGGGGATCGGAAGGGCGGTCGCGATCGAGCTGGCGGACCGCGGCTGGGGGACATTCCTGCTGGCGAGGCGCACCGCCCTGCTCGAAGACCTCGCCGCCTCGCTGCGGCCAAAGGCGCCGTCGTTCGTTATCACCGCCGATCTTGCCGACCCTGATGAGACCGAGTCAGCAGTCCATGCGATCCTGGGGCACGGCCTCCGATTGTCGCTGGTGATCAATAACGCCGGATTCGGCCTGTACCGTCCATTTCTCGGTCACAGTCATGTCGAGCACCAGCGGCTGATGCAGGTCAACTACTTCGCACCTTTACGGCTGATCGCATCCTTTCTACCCCACATGCTCGAACGCGGCGGCGGGCACTTCATCAACATCCTCTCGATGTCCGCCAAGCTGGGGCCTTGGGGGCACACCGGATACGCAGCGTCCAAAGCCGCGCTGCGAGCATTGGGTGAGTCGCTGGAGGCCGAGTACGCTCCGCGTGGGGTGAACTTCTCCGGTGTCTTTCCGGGGCTCGTGGCCACCCCCTACTTTGAGAGCGCCGAGAAGTCATCATTGCGAAGGCGAATGAGTTCACGGATGATCTCAGCCGAATCCTGCGCTCAAGGCGTGTGCCGCGTCGTCGATCACCCGCGTGTATCGACCTGCATGCCCCGCCACTATCGCCTATTGGATTTCATCTCGGCCGCCGCTCCGGGGTTCGCTCATCGTCTCGTCACGCTGCACTCTCGAGACCCCGAACAGATGAGACGGTCGGTGCCCGCCGAGCAAAGGGCCTTGAACCGCGTATGGGAACCAGCCAGCGGTGTGGCGCCGCATCGTCAGGAGTCCACCCGCCGCGAGGGGATGGGAACACTGACGAAGCCCTCCGGATGACTGCCTTGTGGTGGGGCACGGGGTCATGTTCGTCCCGGACACGCCGTGTCGGAGGCATGGCCGCATCGCAGGACCGCTCCGAATGCCATCATGCCGCCGATGAACGTCGCGGCCGTGCCTAGGATTGAAGATGCGATCATGATCTTGCCGCCGATGGCGAACAGAGCAAAGGAGCCCGGACCATGAGCAAGCGATCAATCAGCACCGATGAGGCCAGACGCATCGGCGACTCACTCCACATCCGCTGGGATACGGTCGAACTGGAGCAGTTCCGACGCGGGCTGGAAGTGGAGTTCGAGCATGGCCTGCGCGATCCGGAAACCAATGTGACCAACGACGATGAGCTGCTGACCGGCAAAATCGCGTGGGCGCACCTCAAGGAATTCCCGGATTACTACACGCGACTGGACCGGCTTGAAGCGGAGGCCGACGCCTACTGGGCTTCGCGCCGGTAAACCGGCTCCTCCGTCAACGCGTCGCGGCCGCGGCGGCGCGCTCGAGGGCTCGAACCTCGGACATCTCATCCGCGAAGTACGCCAACGCGTCGATCCGATCGTCCGGAAGCACGGGTACATGATCCACTACGGCGGGCAGTTCGAGGCGCAGCAGTCGGCGTCCCGCACGATCACCCTGTTCAGCGGCGTCGTCCTGCTCGTGATGATCCTTCTGCTCAACCTCGCCACGCGGTCGCCCCCGACCCCTTGCCCGCCGACGCGATGTGGTGGATCGAGATCGAGAAGCCCGACGGGACGAAGATCGTCGGATCGGCTCAACCAATCGCCCATTGAGAGAGGTCCATCGAGGGATGAATTAGATTTCGCGTGACCCTCAGCAGCGGACCCCTCGGCTCGATTTCGGAGATCACAGCGATGAGGCAAATGCTCTTGATGATGACCACAGGCGTCGCACTGCTCGCGGCCGCGTGCACAGGAACGCAACCCGCTGCCGCGATCCCCGCGGGCCACCCCGCGTCACCCACGAGCGAGTCCGTGGCGTTCACACCCCCCGGCAGCCCGTTCGCCGCGCCCCTCGAACCGACCGAGAGCGGCCCGGTGGATGACAACGCCGACTCAACGCACGGGATGCCCGCCACGGACCGCGCAACTGATCAGGGTATGACGGTCTACATCTGCCCGATGCACCCAGAAGTGCGATCGGACCGCCCCGCGAACTGCCCCAAGTGCGGCATGGCGCTCGAGCCGCAGCGCTCACAGATGCATCACCGAGGGCATGAGGGAGGCAAGACATGAGACAGGAACGCGCCGCGGCGGCGGTCATTACTGCCTCGTTGCTCGCGATTACCGGGTGCGCGATCGTGCCCCCCGACCGGAGCTTCGGACGCGTACAGGCCGAGATCGATCAACGGGTGAGCGCCTCCCCGGCATGGCCGACCTCCCCCGAAGCCCGCGGCGCGATCGATGCCGCGGTACAGACGCTTCTCGCCGAGCCGCTCACACAGGAGCGTGCGGTGCAGATCGCATTGCTCAACAACCGCACGCTCTGGGCGGAGTATGCTGATCTCGGGATGCTGGAGGCGGACTTCGTGGAGGCGGGCCTGCTGGACAACCCGTCACTCTCGATCGGTCTGGGATTCCCCGATCGGCCGCCGAGTCTCACGGAACTGGACTTCGGCCTCACGCTCAATCTGCTCCGGGCGATACTATCGCCGGCGCGCCGAGACATCGCCGGGCTCCACCTGGATGCCGCGGTGCTCCGCGCCGCGGATCGTGTGCTGCAGACCGTGACAGAGACACGCCTCGCGTACCTTGATCTGCAGGCGTCCGAGCATATGTCCGCGGTGCTGCGCGAGATCGCGGTCGCGGCCGAGGCATCCGCCGAACTGGCCGCGCGTCTCTACGACGCGGGCAACATCAGCGAACTCGCGCTCGCCAATGAGCGTGCGCTCTACGAAGACGCACGGGTCGAGTACGCGCGGAGTCTGAGAGAGTCGCAGGAGCGCCGCGAGCGCCTGAATGTTCTTCTGGGCCTGTGGGGTACGCAGACCGACTGGCGGATGGTCAATCGCCTCCCCGAACCGCCGGCGGTCGAGCCCGATTATTCGGAGCTCGAGTCCCTCGCCGTCAGACAGCGCCTCGATCTTGCGGCCACCGCCCGGGAGGTCCAGGCACTCTCCGGCGCCTTGGGGCTGCAACGCGACTGGCGTTGGTTGCTGACCACCGAAGTCGGCGGGCGCGCTTCGCGCGACTCCGACGGGCAGTGGGTCGTCGGCCCCGAGTTCACGCTCGATCTGCCGATCTTCGACCAGCGTCAGACCGAGATCGCGCGCCTTGAGTCCGCATTGCTCGGTGCGCAGGCCCGCCTCGAAGCGATCGCGATCGAGACCCGCGCCGATATACGCCGCCTCCGCGACCGACTCTTCGCCCTACGCCATGAGATCGACCACTACCGCGGCACGATCCTGCCTCTCCGACAGAGAATCACGGCGCTCACGCTGGAGCAGTACAACTTCATGCTCGTGGACACCTTCGGACTGCTGGCCGCCAAACGCGACGAGATCGCCGCGTATCGCTCATATCTGCAGAGCATCCACGACTACTGGTCGACACGCGCCGAACTGGAACGCGTCGTCGGCGGGCGTCTGCCGACGCCGACGCAGCCCTCTTCGATGGAGTCATCCGACAACGGCGCGAGACCCGCGCCGCCGGCGATGAACACACCCGACTCACCACATCATCACGGAGCTCACTGACATGCTCTCCCGCAGACACTTCATCGGATCGGGGATCGCGGCCGGCGTCGGGGTCGCGATCGCCCGACGCGCCCGCGGCGAGGAAGTCCCGCCGATCGTCCGCCCGAAACTGAACGCCCCACGCCTCACGCGCAGCGACTCGGGGTATCGACCGGTCGTCACGCCCAACGGCGCGACCATGCCATTCCGCATGAACGCCGGAGTCAAGGAGTATCACATCGTGGCCGAGGCGGTGGAGCGCGAGTTCGCTCCGGGCATGACCGTCAAGTGCTGGGGCTACAACGGCCTGACGCCCGGCCCGACCATCGAACTCATCCAGGGGGACCGCGTCCGCATGTTCGTCACCAATCGGCTGCGCGAGCACACGAGCATCCACTGGCACGGCCTGTTCATCCCGTGCGGGATGGACGGCGTCACCGGGCTGACACAACCCGGCATCATGCCGGGCGAGACCTGGGTGTACGAGTTCACGATCCCGGAACAACACGGCACCTTCATGTACCACCCCCATGCGGACGAGATGACGCAGATGGCGTTCGGCATGATGGGCATGCTGATCGTGCATCCGCGCGAGCAGCCGAGCCGGCCGATCGACCGCGACTTCGCGATCATGCTCCATAACTGGGCGGTCCACCCGGGAACCTACCGCCCCGACCCCATGGTGATGGTGGACTTCAATATGTGGACATTCAACAGCCGCGTGTTTCCCGGCACCGAGCATCTGATCGTGCGCACGGGGGAACGCGTGCGCGTCCGGTTCGGCAATCTGAGCATGTGGAATCACCCGATCCATGTTCACGGGCACGCTTGGCGGGTCGTCGCGACGGACGGCGGGCAGATCGCCGAGGCCGGCCAGTGGCCCGAGACGACTGTGCTCGTGCCGGTCGGCACAACGCGCGATGTCGAGTTCATCGCCGACAATCCCGGCGATTGGGCGCTGCACTGCCATATGTCCCATCACACCATGAACGCGATGGCCCACGAGATCGCCAACACCGTATATGTCGACCAGACCGGTCTGCAGGGCAAGATTCAGAAGCTGCTGCCCGGATACATGGGAATGGGCAAGGACGGCATGGCCGAGATGCAGAAGATGGCCGAGCACATGCCCGGCCCGAAGAACACGCTTCCCATGATGATGGGCGACGGACAGTTCGGCGGCATCGAGATGGGCGGCATGTTCACCGTGCTCAAAGTACGCGACGATCTGACGAACTACGATGACCCGGGGTGGTACGCGTTCCCCCGCGGCACGAGCGCCAGACGGGTGGAAACCCGCAATGAACCAGCCCCCGATGCGGCCTCCCCGACGATGCACAATCACAACGATCACCGGTAACAGGCCCCGGTCAGGACAGTCGGGCTCGGCGCCGTCCCACGCCCCCCACTCCCCTCCGTGTTTGCCCGACGCGAAGACGCTCGCCGCGCGCCCCTTGACCGGGCCGGCCCGGCCGGATACCCTTAGGGGGTATGGGTAAAAAAAGCCGCATCCGATCCGCCCCCGGTGTCTGCCCGGATGAACGCGCCGCGAACCTCGCCCGCCTGAAACGCATCGAGGGCCAGGTCAGAGGCATCGCGCAGATGGTCGAGCAGGACCGCTACTGCGTTGATGTGCTCACGCAGATCGCCGCCGCTCAGTCTGCGCTCCGCTCTGTCGGCAAGGAGTTGCTCCGGCACCACCTGAAGCACTGCGTCGCCGACGCCGCCAGACTCGGACAGGCCGAGTTCGAGGCCGCGGGCGATGAGCTGATCGATCTGCTGTTCAAGAACGCCCGTTAGGAGAGTCCAGATGTCCAAGGACCCCGTCTGCGGCATGGAGGTCTCACCATCCACGGCCGCCGCGCATGTGGAGCATCACGGAACCGAGTACCACTTCTGCAGCAAAGGTTGCGCTGAGAAGTTTCGGGCGAACCCGGATCGCTATCTGGAGTCACCTCGGGAGCCCGCGGCTCGCGAACACACATGCTGCGCACAAAAACACGAGCACTCCGGGATGGTTGCGCATGACGGACCGAAGGACGCCATCTACACCTGCCCCATGCACCCGGAGGTTCGCCGGGTCGGGCCGGGCGACTGTCCGATCTGCGGGATGGCGCTCGAACCCCTCGACGCCACCGCGGAGCAGGACGACACCGAACTGCGAGACATGACGCGCCGCTTCTGGATCGCGACCGCGCTCACCGCTCCGCTCCTCGTGTATGTCATGGGCAACATGCTGTTCGGCCACCCCTTCCATCGCTGGATCAGCCCCGCCGTAAGTCAATGGGGCGAGATGGTACTCGCGACGCCCGTGGTGCTTTGGTGCGCGTGGCCCTTCTTCGTTCGCGGCGTGCGGTCCATCCGAACAATGCGGCCGAACATGTGGACCCTGATCTCGATCGGTGTGTCGCTGTCCTACATCTACAGCGTCGTCGCGACGGTATCGCCGACGCTCTTCCCCGACTCCCTGCGGGACGACACGGGAAGAGTCGGCGTGTACTTCGAGGCCGCGGCCGTCATCGTGACCCTGGTGCTGCTCGGGCAGGTCATGGAACTGCGAGCCCGACGCCGAACCGGTGGAGCCATCCGGGAACTTCTTGAACTGTCGCCCCCGACGGCGCGCCGCATCGCTGATGACGGCACGGATGAAGATGTAGCGGTCGAGACGCTTCGACTCGACGATCGCGTGCGGGTCCGCCCCGGAGACAAGGTCCCCATCGACGGAGCGGTCGTCGAGGGCCGGAGCACCGTCGACGAGGCGATGCTGACCGGCGAGCCGGTTCCCGTGGAGAAGGGCCCCGGCGACGCTGTCACCGGAGGGACGCTGAACAAGACCGGATCGTTCGTGATGCGAGTCAGCCGCACCGGATCTGATACGACGCTCGCGCAGATCGTGCAGATGGTCGCCGAGGCCCAACGGTCACGGGCACCCATCCAGCGGCTCGCGGACGCGGTCGCGGCATGGTTCGTCCCGGCCGTCGTTCTGATCGCCGTTATCGCGTTCGGCGTGTGGTTGCTCGTCGGCCCATCCCCGGCATTCAGCTACGCGCTGGTCGCGGCGGTGTCGGTGCTCATCATTGCCTGCCCGTGCGCGCTGGGGTTGGCTACACCGATGTCGATCATGGTGGCGGCCGGGCAGGGCGCCAAGCAGGGCGTGCTCATCAAGAACGCCGCGGCGCTCGAAGCCCTCGAGAAGATCACCACCATCGTCGTCGACAAGACCGGGACGCTCACCGAGGGAAGGCCCGAGCTGGTCATCGCGGAGGTCGCGGATGGCCACGATGTGAATCGCGTGCTGGCGCAGCTGGCCGCGGCAGAAAGGGGCAGCGAGCACCCGCTCGCCGAGGCCATCGTCGCCGGGCTCGAGGCTCGGACCGAACAACGCTTCAAGGCCACCGACTTCGAGAGCATCACCGGCAAGGGAATCATCGCCACGGTCGATGGAGCGCGGATCGCGATCGGTTCACCCGCGTTGATGCGGGACGAGGGCGTCGAGGTCGACTCCCTAGCCGAACGGGCCGAAGAACAGCGGCGGAAGGGCGGCACCTCGATGTTCGCGGCGATCGATGGGCGCCTCGCGGCACTCCTCGCGGTCGCAGACCCGATCAAGAAGACCACACGCCACGCCATCGACGCCCTGCACAAACAGGGGCTTTCCGTCGTCATGCTGACCGGCGACAATCGCACGACGGCACGGGCGATCGCCGAACAGCTCGGCATCGATCGCGTCGAGGCGGAGGTGCTGCCCGATCAGAAGGCCGAGATCATCCGCAAGCTCCAGAGCGAGGGGCAACAAGTCGCCATGGCCGGCGACGGCGTCAACGATGCGCCCGCACTCGCTCAGGCCGATGTCGGTGTCGCGATGGGCACGGGCGCGGGGGTCGCGATCGAGAGCGCATCCATCACCCTTGTCGGAGGCGACCTCAACGGCCTCGTCCGCGCCCGGGCGTTGAGCCGCGCGACGATGCGCAACATCCGCCAGAATCTCTTCTTCGCGTTCGTCTACAACGCGGCCGGCGTCCCCATCGCCGCGGGCGTGCTCTACCCCTTCTTCGGCGTCCTGCTCAGCCCCATGATCGCCGCCGCGGCCATGAGCTTCAGTTCCGTTTCCGTGATCGCCAATGCCTTGAGACTTCGTACGAACTCTCACTGAGTCAACGACCGGATCAGCGCCGGAGTGTCGCGAACCCAGCCCCGATTGCTCAGACTTCGGCGTGTTGTTCGTCGCGCGAGTGGTCGATGGCGCGGCGGATGCCGCCCGCGCGGGTGACGACATCGATCGCGGCGGTGGAGTCGTTGTCCTGAGCGGCGCGTGCATGGCGGGCGTCGAAGGAGCCGTCGGAGTTGACATGCTCGAAGTGGACGGTGACGCGAGTGGAGACGCCGCGTTTCTGCATGGTGACACCGTAGAGGCGGTCGGCGGCCATCATGGTGCGCTTGTTGTGTGTGATGACGATGAAGTGGCAGCGGTCGAGGAACTGCTTGATGATGGCGCAGAAGCGTTCGACATTGGCGTCGTCGAGGGCGGCGTCGACCTCGTCGAGGATGCAGAAGGGCGAGGGCTTGCTCTGGAAGATCGACATGAGCAGGGCGACGGCGGTCATGGTCTTCTCGCCGCCGGAGAGCTGGCTGATGGAGCGGGGCTCCTTGCCGGGGGGCTTGGCCATGACCTCGATGCCGGACTCGAGCCAGTCGATCTGACCGGTCTCCTCGTCGGGGATGAGCCGGACCTCGGCGCGCCCGCCGCCGAAGAGCTTGCGGAACAGACCGTCGGGGCCGGAGAAGTTGGCCTGGATGGTCTCGAATGCTTCCTTGAAGCGGTCGCGGCTGACATCGTTGAGGCGCGTGATGAGCGCTTCGAGCTGCACGCGTGCGGAGTCGATGTCGTGGACCTGCTTCTGGAGTTCGTCGTTCTGATCGGCGAGCTGGGTCTCTTCCTCGATGGCATCAAGGTTGACATTGCCGAGCTTGCGGATGGCGTCGCGGAGGGTGTCCACGGCCTCCTGCGCCTCGGCGACATCGACGCGGGCGACATCGCCGGGCTGCATGACCTGCCGATACTCGGCGTACTCGGCGGCGAGGTCCACGCTGCCGGCGGTGTCCTCGGCGGTGCGCTCTTCGAGAGTTTCGCGCCGGACTTCCAGCTCGCGCTTGGAGACTTCCAGGCTCTGCCAGTCGCGCTCGACGATCGCGGCGCGCTGGCGTGCGCCGGTGAGGCGCTCGTTCACCGCCGAGACTTCGCGGGAGACTTCATCGATGCCGGCGCGGGCGTCGGTGAGCGCCTGGCGGGCGAGTTCGCCCTCGGAGGCGGCCTCGGCGGCCTCGCGGGCACTGGCCTCGATGACGGCGCGGTGCTCGCCGAGCCGGGAACGACGCGACTCGAGGCGCTGGGCGAGGGCCTCGCGCTCGCGCCGTGAGTCGTCCAACGCGCGCTCGACGCGGTGGAGTTCGCGCCGGGCCGCGGTCTGCTTCTCGGTCTGCTGCCCGAGGCGGACGCGCATCGCGGTGAGGCGTTCGCTGACGGCGTCGAGGGCTTCCTGCTGCGCGGCGGTGTGTCGATCGAGTTCGGCGGCCTGCTCGGCCTGCTCGTCGTGGAGGCGCTGGAGGCGGTCGGCGCGGTCGCGGAGTTCGACGCGTTCGCGTTCGAGCGTGGCGCGGCGCTGCTCGAGCTGCTCGGACTCCTCGCGGACCATCGGGGTCTCGCGGTCGAGGCGGGCGAGGTCGGAGGTGAGTCGGTCGCGACGGGACTCCTCGGACATGGCGGCGCGCTGGGCGGCCGCGAGCGTGACACGCATGGCGCCGAGGCGCTCGTTGAGCTCGCCGACGCGGGCGTCCATGTCGCGGAGTGAGTCGCGTTCGCCGCCGAGGACGGCCTCGAGATTGGCCAGTTCGGTTTCGAGCGCGGCGAGTTCGCTGGAGCGCTGGAGGAGGCCGGCGCCGTCGACGCCGCCGGATTGGGGGCCGGCGATGACGCGTCCGTCGGCCTCGAGCCGCGCGCCGTCGCGCGTGACGAAGCGGACGCCGGTGGCGCGGAGCGGGCCGAAGGCGAGCATCATCGCGGCGTCGAGACTCTCGACGAGAACAGCGCGCCCGAGCAGCCGGCGGACGACGGGGCGGAAGCGGTCGTCGGTGCGGACGAGCGAGGAGAGCGGGACGACGCCGGGGATGGCGTGCGTGGGCTCCTCGGCGGCGGGGTCGGTCCACTCGCCCTCGATGGGAACGAAAGTGACGCGCCCGGTGAGTTCGCGGAGGGATGACTCGTTGGCGCAGACATCGGCGATGGACTCGACGAGGATCGCCTGGAGGTCGGCGCCGAGCGCGGACTCGACGGCGGGCGCATCGGCGGGGTCGACCTCGATGACTTCGGCGATGGGCGCAATGAGGCGCGAGAGCAGCGGGTCGGCGGCGGCGGAGTCCGCGGCCTCGTCGCGCCGGGCCAACAGCGCGCGCACGGCGTCGCCCATGCCTTGGCGCTGCTCGGCCATCTCGGCGAGCGTGGCGCGCCGGCTGTCGAGGCGGGCGTGGCGCTGCTCGAGGTCGTTGAGCCGCGAGGCCAGGGCGCGCTGCTCGTCGCTCATCGTGGTGGCCGAGGACATCGACTGCTCGATGCCCGACTCGATGGCACGGACCTCGGCGCGGTGCGCCTGCAGCGCGGCCTCGACATCGGTGAGTTCGCGGCGGCGGGCGTCGTGGTCGTGGGTGAGCGCGGCCAGGCGCGCGGCCAGGCGTTCGCCCTGCTCCGTGTAGCCCTGGGCGCGACGACCCTCGCTCTCGGCGCGGGCGGCCAGCGCGGTGCGCTCGCGATCGATGTTGGTGGCCGCGGCACGCGCGGAGGCGAGCCGGACGCGGGCGTCGGCCAGCCGCTCCTGGGCGGTCTGGCGCTCGGCGGCGAACTGCTCGAGCTCGCCCTCGGCGGCCTCGACATCGCGCGCGACCTGATCGCAGAGCCGGCGCTGCTCATCCACCTGAGCCGAGAGGTCCTCGATGCGGCGTTCGAGTTCCTCGCCGAGGTTGTGTTCGCGCTGGAGCTCCTGCTCAGTCTCGGCCACGGCGCGCTGACTCATCGCGCGGCGCTGCTCGGCCTGCTGGGCGCGGTGCTCGGCGGCGGTGGCGTCGCGCTCGAGGCGCTGCTGGAGGGTGAGCGCATCGTGGCGGCGGAGCTCGGCGTCCTGCTTGGCGGCGTCGAGTTCGGTGACGAGCGAGCGGGCCTCATCGCGGTCGGCCTCAAGCTGCTGGAGGCGCGAGGTCAGACCGGAGAGCCGCTCGCGGAGTTCGTCGTACTGCTCGAACGCAAGGGCCATGCGCCAGGCGCGGAGCTCGCCGTTGAGTTCCTGGAATCGGCGGGCCTTGGCGGCCTGCCCACGCACGATGCGCAGCCGACGCTCGGTGGACTCGAGCCGCTCGCGGGTCTGGGTCAGATTGACTTCGGTGCGTTCGAGCTTGCGCTGGGCCTCGACGCGCCGGGCCTTGAACCGCGCGACGCCCGCGGCCTCCTCGAAGAAGGTGCGGCGCTCGACGGGGTTGGCCAGCAGCAGCGCATCGACCTTGCCCTGCTCAATAATCGAGTACGCATCGGCGCCGACGCCGGTGTCGAGGAAGAGATCGCGAACATCCTTGAGCCGGGCCTTGCGGCCGTTGATCAGATACTGGCTCGTGCCGTCGCGGTAGAGGCGGCGCTCGACATCGACGAACTCGGTATCGATGGGCAGGTAGCGCTTGCGCCGGCCGCGGGGTGTGTGGTGGGCCTCGCGCGCGGTCGTGTCGGCGGCGGGCTCGGCGTCTTCGCCGGCGAGCATGGCCTCATCGAACTCGGTGTCGATCGCGGCGAAGGCGTGCCCCTCGGGGAGCTGCGGGTTCTCGAAAGAGAGCGTGACGCTCGCCATGCCCGAGGGCGAGCGGCCGGCGCTGCCGGCAAAGATGACATCGGCCATCTCCTTGCCGCGGAGACTCTTGGCCGAGCGTTCGCCGAGGACCCACTTGACCGCGTCGACGACATTGGACTTGCCGCAGCCGTTGGGCCCGACGATTCCGATGACGGCGTCGTCGAATGTGAAATCGGTTCGGTCGGCGAAGGATTTGAAACCATTGAGAGTAAGTCTGGCCAGGCGCATCGTTCGGTCGACCTCCGTGTCTCGGCGGGGCGTTCGATGCCCCGGCGTTCCGTCGCGGCGTGTGGGCGTCCTGCCCGCCGCGTGCTCCCCGGCCCCGTCCGCTCCCGGTCCCCCCCTGCCGCCGCTCATTCCCGACCTTTCCTGAGTATCGGCCCGGAGGGCACTCCGGGCGACACACATTGGCCCGGATGAAAGAGTATCGGCGCGGCGGGCGGCCGATGCAAGAACGGCCCGGAATGGATCGGAGCCGGCCTCAGCGGTCGGGGTCTTCAGCCGGGGGCGGCGTCGCGCCGGACGGGACGACATACTGGCGCCTGCGGGCCTCGCGGGCGGCCTCGGACTCGTCGGTGCTGGCGGCGGCGGGGGTATCGATCGCGACGGGCGGGATGTCGTCGATCGCGCCCTCGTCGGAGAGTTCGGGCCGTGAGGCGGAATACTGGGTCTGGGCGAGGCGGGCGAGTTCGAGCTGGAGGCGGTCCTGCTCGGGGACGAGTGCCGCGACGATCGCGCCGTTGTCGATCATGGTGGAGAGCACGCCGACGACTTCCGAGTAGCTGAGTCCGAAGCCGGGGGACTCGTCCTCGGGGGAGGGCTGGTGGGCGAGGTGGCGGATGATGGCTCCCAGGGAGGGCGGCGACTCGATGGAGGTGGCCTCGCCGGTGCGGTAGTCGCGGTAAAAGAGCCGGACATCGCCGGTTGGGGGCGCCTCGACCATGAGACGGCCGTCCCAGGCACGCATGAGCGTGGGTCGCTCGACCTCGGCGCTGGGGCCGAAGATGGCGATGGTGGGCTCGCCCTGCTGCGTGATGTAGATCAGGGGCTCGGAGGAGGGCACCTCGGCCAGGAGGAATTTGTCCTCGACACGGGAGAGGCGGACGGAGGGATCGGCGCGCTCCATGAGCGCCTCGAAGGCGTTGATGCGCATGGAAAGATCAGGGTCGTCGAGCAGTTCGCGCAGGAAACGGTTGACCGAGGGGTCGGGGCCGACGCGGGCGAGGAGTTTGACGGCGTCGGTGCGGACGCTGCCGCGCCCCTGCTCGACGAGTTCCTGGAGATAGGGGACCGCGCGAGTGTCGCCGAGTTTGGATCCGACGCGGAGCGCGGTGAGCCGGGGCCGGATCTCGGGGAAGTCGTAGAGGCCCCGGACAGCGGGGATGGAGCCCTCGCCGAGGGCTTCGAGGCACCAGCCGAGTCTGTCGGCGAGGTCGGGGGTTTCCTTGAGCGCAGTGGTGTAGCGCTGCGCCCACTCAGGAGCGAATTGCTGATCGATGCGCATGTGCCGGATCAACTGAACGAACTCGCCGGTGCGCTGGGAATAAGCGTAGGGTACATTGATCTCGATGAGTTCTTCGTTGCGGCCCCGCGCCACGGCGTTGCGTCCGGGGCCGTTGGGGAAGCGGGCGTTGATGGCCGCGACAATCGCGCGTGACCGCGCGTGCGACGGGTTGTTGAGGGTCGCCGACAGGGGGATGCCGATGGACGCCTGGCCGCCGTTGAGGACGCGGCCGACGATCTTGTTGGCGTCGGCGCTGGCCGACACGCCGGGGTCGGCGAAGGGATTGATGAAGATGGCGCCGCCGGCCTTGGCGAAGACGCGCCGGTCAGGGCCGCCGGGGACGAGCGCGCCTTCGCGCAGTTCACAGGTCCAGAGCTGCCCCCCCTCAAGACTGGTGGTGCCGCTGCCGGGGACGGCCTGCACGAGTACATCGAAGCGCGAGCCCTCGGGCGAGCCGGGCGGGATCAGGGCCTCGACGGAGACGACGGCGGTGTTGGGGTCGTCGATGAGCTGGCCGGGCGACACGCCGGCGAGCGCGCCGGAGGCGCGGCCGACGCCCATGCGCTCCATAATGGTCTCGATCTCGGTGCGGATGGGCAGCGGAATCTCGCGGGAGCCGGTGCCGTTGAGCCCCACGACGATGCCGTAGCCGGTGGCCAGGGTGGGCTCGAGCCCGCCGATCTTGCACTCGGCCCCGATGGTGTTGCGGAGAATGGGCGGGACATCGCTGGGGACGGCCTCCGCCTGCGGCAGGCGGACGGGGCGCTTGGCGCCGCCCGAGCAAGACGCGCCGAGCATGGCGGTCGCGGCGAGCAGGACGCCCGCGGCGCGGAAGAGGGGCTGACGGAAGGATGTCGACGCCGCGGCGTTGGTCATTCGTTCACCGTTCTCCGAGTGTGATGGCCCCCGTGGGTATGGTAGCCCATGCGGGGTTTCGGTCTTTGGACGCCCCGGCGCTGGGGGTGTTCCGAGGGAGGGGGAGGGGTCTCATGATCGGGTGCCATGGGCAAGTCAAAGACTTGCCCGTGCTCCCGGCCTTCCCTCACTCCCCCGATCCACGGCCCCCTCCCCCGCCCCCGGCGGGGGAGTCGGAACGCGAAGCATGACGGTGGGGGTTCTTCAACTCGTGGAGGAGGTGCCGAACGAAGCGAGGCGTTGGGGCTCCCTCCCCCGTCGCCGACGGGGGCGGTGTCACGCCGAAAGCGTGACGGAG
>CAZSLT010000003.1:0-43123 GCA_964607595.1 uncultured Phycisphaeraceae bacterium | reverse complement strand
ACCGGGTTCTTCGGGATGCCGAAGTAGTAGTACAGCGCGCCTTCCATGCCGGGGAAGTTCTTGTACGCCACCATCGCCGGCAGGATGTTGCCGCCGGTCGCGAGCTTGATGCCGTAGCGCTTCTCGAGCTCCAGGTCGGCGATCTTCGGGAACGGCGTCGGCGCGCCCGACCAGCCCACCGACAGGTACTTGTTGCCCGGCTGGTCCTTCAGCTTGTCGATGATGCGCTGCAGGCCGGCGGTGAAGTCGGTCGTGCCCACGGGCAGGTATTCCTCGTGGACGATCTTGGCCTTCTTGGTGAACTCCTTGGCCGCCTTCACGCCGTCGCGGCCGAAGGCGTTGTCGTTGGCCAGCACCGCGATCACGTTGCCCGGCTGGTCCAGCGCGGCGGCGTTGGCCGCGGCGTCCTGGCTGCTGTTGCGGCCGGTGCGGAAGATGTACTTGTTCCACTTGTCGCCGGTGATGCTGTCGGCGACGGCGGGCTCCACGAGCAGGATCTTCTTGTATTCCTCGGCCACCGGCAGCATCGCCAGCGCCACCGGGCTGGCGGTGGGGCCGACGGCGATGTCGACCTTGTCGTCGGCATAGGCGGCGGCCAGCGCGGCCTTGCCCACGTCGGGCTTGCCCTGGTCGTCCTTCTCGATGACGACGATCTTGCGCCCGGCCACCGTCATCGTGCCCTGGGTGGCGTATTCCAGCCCCATCATGAAGCCGACGATGGTCTGCTTGGCATAGGCCTCCAGCGGACCGGTCTTGCTGGCGATGATCGCCACCTTGACGTCGGGCTTGCCCTGGGCCAGCGCGGCGGCCGGCAGCAGCGCGGTGGTGGCGGCCGCAGCGGCCAGCGCGATCGCGGCGCGGCGCATCGGCTGCATCGCGCGCAGCGCGCGGGGGGTGGAACGGCGGTCGGCTCGGCTCATCGGGGTCGTCTCCTGTCGCTGGCAGTGGCTGGGGCGGGCGGGCGTACCACGCCTCACCGCTGCCCCAGAGAGCGCAACGCCCGTGCCAGCATGCCCAGACCTGGTGCAAACCCTGAACCCGGAACCCGCAACGGGCCGGTTGCGGCCCGACCGGTATGGGGGGGGGGGGGGTTGGGGGGGGTATGGGCGATGTGTATCTCGCGGAACAGGAGGAGCCGATCCGCCGGCGTGTGGCGATCAAAGTGGTCAAGCCCGGCATGGACAGCCGCGCGATCCTCACGCGGTTCCGGCACGAACGGCAGACGCTCACCATGCTCGAGCACGCGGGGATCGCGCGCGTGTACGACGCCGGGTCGACCGAGCGCGGCCTGCCCTACTTCGTGATGGAGTTCGTGGACGGCGAACCCCTGAACGAGTACTGCCAGAAGCACGGGGTGGAGCTGGAGGGTCGGCTGGCGATCTTCCGTGAGGTCTGCGCCGCGGTGCAGCACGCGCATCAGAAGGGCGTGATTCACCGCGACTTGAAGCCGAGCAATGTGCTCGTGCACGAGCAGGCGGGGCGGCCGATTGTCAAGATCATCGACTTTGGGATCGCCAAGGCGCTCGTCGATCAGGGCGATGAGGCGTCGCTGGCGACGCGGGCCGGGCAGTTCATCGGCACCCCGGAGTACATGGCGCCGGAGCAGGCGTCGGGCGCGGCGGATGTCCGCAGCGATGTGTTCTCGCTGGGGGTGATGCTGTATCAGTTGGTGACCGGGACGCTGCCGATGAACCGGGATCAGCTGCGGCGCATGACCGGGCGCGAACTGAGCGAGTACATCTCGAAGTCGACGCCCAGGAAGCCGAGCACCGTGGTGGCGGAACGCCGGCGAGAGGGCCAGGGCGGGCCGGCCGATCGCGCCGCCCCGCCGGCGCTGGGCGCGACGCCGCGTGAGCTGGACTGGATCATCATGCGGTGCCTGGAACCGGTCCCGGGGCGGCGGTACGCGTCGGTCGCGGCGTTGTCGGACGACCTCGGCCGCATGCTGCGCCACGAACCGGTGGAGGCGGGACCGCCGAGCCGCCTGTACAAAGCGTCGAAGTTCGTGCGGAGGAACCGCGGGGGCGTGATCGCGGCGTCGGCGGTCGTGCTGGCGATGATCGGCGGGACCGTCGCGGCGTCGGTCGGATTCGTCCGCGCCCGCGAGTCGCAGCAGCGTTCCGACCAGGCGGCGCAGCACGCGCAGAAGGTCAGCGACTTCCTGGAGCGGATGCTGCTCTCGCTCAAGCCGGAGCGGTCCCAGGGCATGGACACGACGCTGCTTCGCATCATGGTAGACGACGCCGAAGCGATGATCGACAAGGAACTGGCGGAAGTCCCCGTCGCCGAGGCGGATATCCGGCTGACGCTGGCGCGGATCCGTGCCGCGACCGGGGAATGGGACCAGTGCCTCGTCCATTCGGAACGGGCGCTGGAGCTCTATGAGGAGATCCACGGTCCGGAACACCGCGACACGATCGCGGCGCTGGACTGGGTAGCGCAGGCGGCGGAGTCGCAGGGTGAGTACGAGCGGGCACTGGCGATGGCGCGTGAGGCGGCCCAGCGCGCCGAGCGTGTCTACGGGCCCGACGACACGATCACGCTGACGACCCAAGGAAACTACGGCGCGCTGCTCGTGAACCGGATGATGCTCGATGAAGCGGAGCGGGTCCTGACCGGCGCGTACGATCGGCGTGCGGCGCTCTACGGGGACGAGTCGCCGGACGCGCTGTCGACGCTCTCGACACTGGCCAGTCTGCGTCGCGAACAGTATCGGTTCGAAGAGGCATTGACGCTGCGCGAGCGGCTGCTCGAGACGCGCGTGCGACTGGACGGAGAGAAGCACCCCTTTACGATCCTCGAGATGAGCAATGTCGCGACGGTGCTCATTGACATGGAGCGATATGAAGCCGCGGAGCCGATCGTGCTAAGAGCGATCGAGCTCAGCGAGGAGGTGAACGGGGAGGATCACCCGTTCACGCTCAGTTCATTGAACAACCTGGCCTCCATCTACAAGGCGACGGGCCGGGTCGAGGAGGCCTATACGACCCTGTGCCGCGCGTGCGAGGGGATCGACCGCCGACACGGGAAGGACTCGTTCGAGTCGATTGTCGGCCACCGGAATCTGGGCGAGGTGCTGGGCATGCTCGGCCGGCTCGAAGAGGCCGAAGCGGTCATGCGCGATGTGTGCGAGCGCTCGTCGCGGCTGCTCACGCCCGAGCACCCGATGAACGCGGTTGCTCCCACCGTGCTTGCGATGACACTGGCACGCCAGGGGCGGATGCAGGATGCCTACGCGGTGCTCACGGACGCGTGGGACCTCATCAGCACGGCCGCGCCGCCGGGCAACGGCGCCAGGGGTCAGGTGCTGCGGGGCCTGGTGTTCATCTCCGAGCGCATCGGGAAACCGGAGGAACACGCCCGCTGGCGCGAGTTGTTTGTTGAAGCGACCGGCGAGTCTCAGACGCCCGAAGAGCGGCTCAACCGGCAACCGCCGCCGGGCTAACGGCCGAGCGATCGCGCGGTGGGGCCGATGACCACGGTGGTGAAGCCGCGTGCGCGGACGGCCTGCCCGCCCTCGGGGATGAAGCGGCAGGTGAGGTCGGCCTGATTGATGTCGAACTCGTCGGAACCGGCGTCCAAGAGATTGAGCTTCGTGGAGTATCCCTTGAGCGGGAGGGTGGGGTCCTGCGCCCCGAGGAGTTCATCCGGGGGGAGGGCCCACTCGGCCACGGCTTTGCCGTCCTGATCGGTCAGCGAGAAGAGCAGCGTGCCGCGCTCGTGGATCGGCTTGGGGTACACCGTCTCGTCTGGGAAGAGATAGACATAGACGCGGAAGGTGTCGGCGTAGCCGTTGCCGTCGGTGTCGACCGCGAACTGGTCCGTGGAGAGGACGATGTGCTGGATGTCGAGCCCGGCGGGCTCATCGATCTTCAGTGCGGTCGGGCGCGGCTTGGGCGCGGCCTGACCATCCTCGTAGACACACGCCCCGAGCACCAGAAGGGAGACCGGTGCACATGCGCACGCGGCGAGCCACACGGCGCGCCTCACGGATCAATCTCGGGCGGGGCGACCGGTTCTTCCTGCTCCTTGACGACCCACTCGCCCTCGGGGGGGGGCGGTGTGTCATCCGGCTCGTCGCGGAGGTCGCGACCCGTGCGGATGGTGGTCTTCCAGCCGCGGGAATTGTCGACGGCTTCGTCCTCGATCGGCGCCAGTGGGCCGTTGTCGTACATCTGGCCGTCGAGCTGGTCCTTGACCTCTTGGGAGAGCGACATGCGTTCGAGTTCCGAGCGTGAGATGTCCTGAATCGAGCGGCCTCTGAGGTCCCGATCGGAGATGATGACGCGCGGTCGGAGGACGATGACGAGCTCGGTCTTGGTGGAGTTTGTGACCGATGACCGGAACACATTGCCGATGATCGGGATGTCGCCGAGCCCGGGGACCTTGGTCTTGCGCAGTTCGTTCTGCGACTGGATGAGGCCGCCGATGACGATGGTCTGGCCGTCCTTGACCGTCACCGTCGTGCGGGCCTTGCGGGTGGAAATGATCGGGGCCTCGAAGTCCTCGGAGATCTGTGTGGTGCGTGCCGTGAGGGCGGAGATCTCCGGCTCGATATCCATGCGGACGAAGCCGTCGGGGCTGATCGACGGGGTGACATTGAGGATGACACCGACATTCCGCTGCGTGGTGGTGGAGATCGTGTTGCCTGCGTCGGTGCGCTGGATGTCGGTGACGATCTGGATGTCCTCGCCGACCTGGATGAGGGCGTCCTCGTTGTCGTTGACGAGCACCTGCGGGCGTGAGAGCACCTCGAGCTTGCCCTCGATCTCGAGGGCCCGGATCAGCAGATCGAAGTCGAGCGTCGACACGGAGAGGTTCGGGACGCCGATGGCGGTCAGCACGCCGGTGCCCGCGGCCCGGAGCGCGCCCTCGAGGTCGCGCGAGCCCTGCGGCTTGAGCACGAAGTCGACGCCCCAGTTCTGCTCGGAGTCGAGCGTGACCTCGGCGAGCAGGACCTGGATCATGACCTGCGCCGGTGCGCGGTCGAGCTCCTCGATGAGCGACATCACGGTTTCCATGTAGCGCGGCGAGGCGCTGAGGATGAGCCGGCTCGAGCCCGGGACGCCGACGACGGAGATCTCGTTCTCGAGGCGGCGGATCGCGCTGCCCTGCTGGTCGGGGCCGAGGACGCGGGAGATGCGGTCCTGCTCCTGCCGGATAAAGGTCTGCAGCGCGTTCGCGACCTCCTCGACTCGCGCGTTCTTGAGCTCGTAAGTGACCTGCTGGCGCTCGACACCCTTCTGCGAGTCCAGTCGTGTCACCACCTCGTCCACGAGCTCGAGGTACTGCGCCGTGCCCGAAACGAGGAGGGTGTTCGTACGCGGGTCGATGGTGATCGCCAGTTCCTGACGCTCGTCGGGGACCATGGTCAGCGTCATGTCGCCGAGCCCCAGCGATGAGACGCCCGTGGGGTTCTCTTCCGAGGGCGTGGCGCCGGTCGGCACCAGCACGAACAGGTTGCCCTGGCGACGGAGATTGAAGAGATCGCGCAGCAGTTCGGCCATCTGCTCGGCGTCGGAGTTCACAAGTTCGAAGACCTTGATACGCCGAGCCCCCGAGGCGGACGAGTCGAGGTCCGCGATGAGCGTCTCGATCATGACCATCATCGGCGGCGGCGCCGAGACGACGACGGCGTTCGTGCGGAGGTCCGGAGTGAGCGTGACTTGCTCGCGGATCGCGGCCGAGACCTCGGTCTCGGTGAGTTCATCGATCGGGAGTTCGGCCATGGCGCGGTCGCGCACGAACCGGAGAATCGTCGCCTGGCGTGCGGCGGACTCGCGCGTGCCGGCGATGGAGCGCCCGGAGAGCACATTCTCCAGGAGATTGACCATCTCCAGCGCATGGGCGGAGGCCAGCGGGATCACCTTGATCTCTCGGACGCCGGCGAGCTCGGATCCGTCGAGCCGCGCGATCAGCGCCTTGATCGAGGCAATGTCATCGGGCATGCCGTTGACGACGACCGCGTTCAGGCGATCGTCGGCTCGGACGCGCAGCGACGCCTCGCCACGGGTGCGCGTGATCTCGTTGACATACAGCTCCTGGAGCAGCCGGACCATGTCCGCGGCACGGGCGGAGCGGAGCGGGAAGATCTCCAGCACCGCGCCGGTCGCGAACTCTTCGTTCGACAGCGTCTCGACGAGCTGCTTGACCAGCGCGAGGTTCTCCTCCGAACACGCGACGATCAGCGTATTGGTCGCCTCGTCGGCCTGGATCGACACGATATCCTGCCCCGAGCGGGCGCCGCGGGGCAGCGCGTCGAGTTTGGCCTGCATGAGGCGTTCGACCTTAGGCGCGAGTTGGCGAGCGTCGTTGCGGCCGACGGGAACGACATGCACGCCGACCGTCGCGCGCAGGCCCTCGGCGTCGAGCGTCTTGAGGAGCTGGTCCACGACGGCGAACGAGCGCTGGCTCGTGGCGATGACGAGCGAGTTGGAACGCAGGTCGGGGTAGATCGAAAGATCATCCTCGGTGCGCAGAGTCTGGCGGTCGACCTGCTCCTTGAACAGACTGCGGAGCAGGTCGGCGACCCGGTCGGCCGCGGCGTAGCGAAGCGGGTAGACGCGGACGCTCTCGGCCCACGAGGCGCCCTCGACATCCAGTTGTTTGATGAGTTCGGCGACGACATTGATATTCGCCGGAGCGCCCAGCACGATGACGGCGTTGAGTTCTTCTTCCGCCTCGATGATCAGGCGCGTCATCGGCGCGAACAACTGCGACTCGAGCGCATCCTCCGGCTTGCCGCCGTCGCCGATGATCCGCAGCCGGCCGATCTGCCGCTGGAGCGACGCGGCTTCGGGCGTGTCGCCGATGCCCTCGACCAGCACCCTGCGGAGCGTGTCGGCCAGACGCGTGGCGTCGGCGAAGCGAAGCGTGATCAGCCGCGGCTCGATCCAGTTGGCGGTCTCCGAGGAGTCGAGCTTCTCGATGAGCACCTCGGCCAGCGCCACGGCCTCTTCGCGCCCGGCGACGATAAGCGCGTTGGTGCGTTCATCCACCGCGACGGCGATCTCGCCGGCCAGCGCCTTGCCGGTGACGGTCGTGGGCTCGCCGCGGATTTCGGTGCCGGGCGTGCGGCGGAGTGACTCGCCCTGCTGGAACAATTGACGGACGACACTCGCCAGGCGCTCGCTGGATGCGTTGGTCAGGTGGAACACGCGGACGGTGACCGCGTCGCCGATGGGAAGGCGGTCCAACAGCGAGATGATCTGCTTGACGGCGCCGACATTCGAGGACGACGAGGCGACGAGGATGGCGTTGGTCTGCGTCTCGGCGTCGATGCGGATGGGCACCGACAGGTCGAGCGACATATCCGGCTGGTCGAGCGTCTCGCCGCGGATCTTGAGTCGGCGGACCTGCTCGGCGATGGTGCGGGCCAAAGCCGTTTGGGCGTCGTTCTGGCCGGGCGCCAACAGACGCTCGAGGGTGGAGGCGACATTGGCGGCGCTGGCCACGCGCAGCGGGATGAGGGCCACTTCCTGCTCGGGGTTGATCGGGTCGGCGTCGATCGAGCGGACGAGTTCGGCGATGATCGCGCCATCGGCGGGGGCCGCGGTGACGGCGATGGCGCGCCGGGCGGTGAGCGCCACGACGGTGATCGGCTCGGAGACGATGCCGGGGCGATCCGCGGCCGGCTCGCGCGAGAGGCCCATCTGCTCCAGAAGCCGCTTGACCTCCGCGGGGTCGGTGTTCTTGATCTCAATAATGAAGACGCCCTGGTTCGGCAGCCCGAGCGGGGCGGCCTCCGGGTTGGCGGGATCGGGCGCCGGGCCGTCGAGCTCGCGCACGACGCGCTCGATCTCATCGAACATGCGCTTGCTCGAGGCGATCACGAGAGCGTTGGAGGTGCGCTCGGCCTCCACCGCCAGGGGCTCGTTGCGCTCCTGCGCGGTGGCGCCGAAGGTGCGGAGGACCGTCTGCACGATTCTCGCGGCGGGCTGGCGATGGAGCGGGAGCACCCGGACGGTGACCTGCGAGACCATGCGCTCCTGCTGGAGCGCGTCGGCCAGTGCCTTGATCTGTGTGAACTCGTCGTCCGTGGCGCGAACGATCAGCGCGGAGCCGGGGTCGTCGCCGATGATCGAGACGCTTCGGAGCGAACGGGCCCGACCGCCCGCGGGCGAGAGTTCGTACATTTGAGAAAGGACACGAGCGAGTTCGGAGGCACGCCCGGTCTGGATGGGCAGCACCCGCGGCGGCGGGAGCTTGGCGAAGTCGGGGACATCGAGGCGGTCCACGATCGACCGGACGCGTTCCATGTCCTTGCGCGACGCCGAGACGATCAGCGAGTTGGTGAGCGGCTCGGCGGCGACGCTGACCACTTCTTCCGTGGCGATGAGCACGGTCGGCGTGTCGAAGAACCGGGAGTCGGCCGGGCCGCCGTTGTTACGACGGTTGTTCTGCTCGGCCTGGCGCTGACGCTCGCGTTCGAGCTCGGCGCGGAGCGGGGCCTCGAACGCCTGCTGGAGCGCGGTGGCGACGGACTGCGCATCGGCGTGCTTGAGCGCGAGCACCTCAAGCCGGCGCGAGGCGTCGTATTCCTCGGCGTCGAGCTTGGCGAGCAACGCGCGGATTCCGGCCCACTCCGTCTCGTCGGCGCTGATGACCAGCGAGTTCGTCGCGGGGTCGGCGACGATCGAGACATTGAGCGCGCCGGGCGTGATCGCCTCGGGCGCGTAACGACCGTAGAACACGCGGAGCGCCTCGCGGGCGGCCTCGGCGTCGGCGTACTTCAGCGGCATGAACTCCGTCTGACGCTTCGTGGACGACGGCGTGTCGAGCTCGGCGAGGATCTTCTCGATCTCTCCGATCTGGTCCGAGGTGCCCGCGACGATCAGCGTGTTGTCGCGGACCGAGGCGCTGACGGACGGCGCCGACTCGCCCGGGCGCGTCGTGCGGCGACGGAGCAGCGACGACAGCGTGAACTCGACATCATCCACCTTGGCGTGCTTGAGGGTCAGCACGCGGTACTCGGTCTCGGCGACGGCGGGCTGCTCGTCGAGCTGGGCGATGAGCCGGCCAACGATCTCCATGCTCGGATCATCGGCGGTCACGATCAGGGCGTTCGAGCGCCGATCCGGCGTGACCGCGGCGCGGATGACGACCTCTTCGCCCTGTTCGTTCTGGAAGGTGCGCACGACGCCCTGCAGCGCCGCGGCGCGTGCATCGGCGGCGGGCCGGAGTTCGAGCGCCGCGCGGAGTGTCTGGGCGACCTCCTCGGCCCGGGCGCTCTTGAGCGTGAAGGTGCGGAGCTTGACGGTCTGACCCGCGGGCGGCGTGTCCATCTGCGCGACCAGCGCCTGGACCTGCGGGAACATCTCATTGGGCGCGCTGATGATGACCGAATTCGTGCGGACATCGCTGGTCACGGTCACTCGGGCGTCGCCGTCGCCGCCGGAGGGGAAGAGGCGCGACACCGCGCGAGACACATCCTGTGCCTCGCCGTGCTCGAGCGCCAGAACCTCGATCGAGCGGTTGTCGGCGACCTCGGGCTGGTCGAGGCGCGAGAGCAGATCGCGGGCCAGCGCCAGGTCATCGGCGGGCCCCGAGAGGATGAGCGTGTTGCCGTCGCGCGAACCGACGACCGAAACGGCCGGGCGATCCAGCCCCTGAAGGCGGGCGCGGTCGGCGAAGAACCGTGAGAGCGACTGACCCGAGCGTTCGGCGTTGGCGAAGGTAAGGGCGACGGTCTGAACTTCGATATCGCTGGCGGCGCCGGGCTGGTCGAGTTGGGCGACGAGTTCCGCGGCCTCATCAAGCTGCGCCTCGGGAGCGATGAGGATGAGCGAGCGGGTCGCGGGGTCGGTCTCGACCTTGAGGGCTCGCGGGTCCGCGGGCTCCCACCAGCGGCGTGCCGCGTTCGGGTCGGAAAAGACCCGCTCGAGCGCGGTCCGGACCACGCGCAGGTCCGCGTTGTCGACCTTCACCACGCGGACGGCCATCTTCTCCTGCTGGGCCATCGGCGTGTCCATCGCACGGACAACACCCTCGATGCGGTCGAACGCCTCTCCGGTGCCGAGCACGACGATCGAATTGGTGCGCTGGTCCGGCCGCACGATGAGCTTCTCGGAGTCTGCGGTCGGGTTCCACCAGCCGCCGCTGCTGGACCACTGGAGTTCGTCGGCCAGTTCCTGGATGGTCGCACCGACATCGGCGACCCGCGCATTTTCCAGCGGGATGACGCGGAACTGAAGGTCCTGAGACATCGAGGGCGCATCAAAGGTTTCGACGAGCGCCGTGACCTGCGCGAAGTCCTCCTCGGTCGCCGACACAATGAGCGTCGAGGAACGGCGATCGCCCACGAGCGCGATCCGACGCTGCGCGTTGCGGCCCGGGCGGGAGGCGGCGCGGGCGCGGTCGTCGAAGAATCGCTGGAGCGCCGTGGCGACGGCCTGCGCGTCCGCCCGTTCGAGTTTGATCGACCGCACGGGCAACTCTCCGACATCGGGGCGATCGATCTCAGCGATGATCGCTCTCGCCTGCTCGAGTTCGTCCTTGGGCGCTCGGACGATCAGCAGGGACAGGGAGTCCTCCGAGCCGATGGAGATGCGGTCGCGCCGGGCGGCGTCACGCCCGATGAGGGCGTCTTCGAGAATCCGCGACACCCGCGACGGCTGGGCCGCGTCGAGATGGATCAACGCGAGTTCGGTCTCGCCGGCGACGGCGGGCGTATCGAGCAGGGCGACCAGGCGGCCGACCTCCTCGTGCTCGGCGTCGGTGCCGGCGATGAGGATCGATCCGGTGCGCTCATCGGCGACGAACTGAGGCGCGGCGCTGCGGCCGCCGCCCTGCCGGCCCTGGGCCGCGGCGACGAAGAGCCGCTGCAGCGTCTGGGCGGTCTCGGCGGCGCCCGCGTGTTCGAGGGCGTAAGTTCGGATCGATCGGCCCTTCTGGATCGGCGACTGATCGAGGATCTCGATGAAACGGTCGATCGCCGGAAGGATCTCGGCGGGCGCGGTGACGATCAGCGAGTCATCGGCGGGGCCGGAGGCGACGCGGACCATGGCCGGATCAATGGTGATGGCCCGCTCGGTGCCGTCGGGCATCGGGATGTTCAACTGGAATTCGCGCCCGGAGGCCCCGCTGCCGCGGAAGCGCGCGGCCTGGCGCCCGGTGGGTTGATTCGACACGAGGTCGGTGACGGCCTGCGCAGCGCGGGCGGCGCTGACGGTTGAGAGCGGATACACGCGGACGGCGAATGCCTCGGCCTTGCCGGGCCGCGCCACCACCGAGATGAGCCGGGCGATCTGCTCGAAGTCCTTGTCGGACGCGGCCACGAGCATCGCATCGGCGTCGGGGTGCGGGACCAGGGCCACGCGCGAAAGCACACCGGTCGGATCGGCCTGCGACAGTGTCGCGCGGACCAACTGAATCATCTGATTCGCGTCGGCGCCCGCGGGTAGTTCGACGAGTCGGATCTTGCCCGGCGCGCGCGGGAGGTCGCGCTCGATCGCGCGGGCCAGCGCCTCGGCGCGGGCGGTGACGCGGGACGAGCCGACGATAATGAGCGTGTTGGTGGCACGGTCGACGGCGATCGTCAGCCCCGCGGCGTCGAGCGTGTCCTCGTCGCCGGGCGGCAATCCGTCCGGCAGGAGATCCGCGCCGGGCGCGACCGCCACGACCGTCTGCACATAGTTGAGAATCATCTTGACGCGCTTGGGCAGCAGCACACCGCGCCGTGCCTCTTGCTCGGCCTCGGGCATCACAGGGAGCGCATCGGCCGGCGCCGGGTCGAGCGTGGACACCGGCTCGCCGGACTCGTCGTCGGCGCGGTCGAGCAGTTCATCCGCCGAGATAACCTCAACCTCGACACCCTCGCCCTGCTCGCGGAGCATCTGTCGCAGGGCTTGGGCGAGCACCGCGGCGTCGGCGCGGGACGGGTCCAGCCGGATCGTGCGGATCTGGCGGGACGAGACCGCCGCGGCCCGGTCAATCGACGACACGAGTTTATCGATGGAGTCGAATTGCCCCGGCGTGGCGCGGACGATCAGGGCGTTGGAAGCGCGGTCGACGCGGATGATCGGCGCCGGCTCGCCGGAGGCGGCGTCGGCGTCATTGAAGACGGCGGAGATATTGCCCGCGACCTCGTTGGCGTCGGCGTTGGTCAGCGTGAGGATGCGCACCGAGGTCATCGGGGCAGCGTCCGTTGCCTCGGCGTCGAGTTGCAGCACGACCTCTTCGGCGACGGCCAGGAGGTCCGGCGAGGCGGTGACGGTGATGGCGTTGAGCCGCGGCTCGGCGACGACGCGGGCGCGATCGTCCTCGGCGCCGGGCTGGCGGCGACGCATGAGTTCGAGCCGCGCCCATTCGTTCATCTGCTCGCCGTTGAGCAGCCGCTCGACCAGCGGCGCGATGCGCTCGGCGCGTCCGTGCCGGAGGTAGATCGTGCGGACGCCGAGCGTGTCCCGCTGGGGCTTCGTGTCGAGCTGCCGGATGATGTTGATCACCCAGTTCAGATCGCCCTCATCGCCGGAGAGGACGATCGCGTTAGACGCTCCCGACGGCGCGATCGAGACCTCGCCGCCGGACGGGATTCGCGCGGTGCGAAGGGTCTGCTGGAGCGCCGCGGCGGTCTGGCCGGCGTCGGCGAAAGTAAGCGTGACGATCCGCACGACCTCGCGCGTCGACGCGGCCCCGTCGCCGGTGTCGAGCCGCGCGACGAGTTCGCGCGCCTCGTCCACGAGCGGCTCGGGGATGGTGAGGATGAGCGAGTTGGTCGGCTTGTCGGCCAGCACCTGCACATTGAGCGCCGCGGGGATCGAAAGCTCGCGAGCCGTGTCGCGGGCCCGCGCCGTGAGCACCTGCGAGACCACCCCGGCGATCTGATCGGCCCGAGCGCTGGTGAGCGAGAGGAAGATCATGCGAGACTCTGGCTCACGCGGGGCCGACTCCAGGTCGCTCAGCACGCGTTCGATTCGCTCGAAGGCCGCGCCCGGCGCCGATGCGATGATGGTCCGCGAGATCGGCTCGGTCTCGATGACGATCGCTCCCGCGTTGGCCGCCGAGTCGGGCGGGAGCAGGCCGCCGGTCTGCGAGAGGCGGCGGAGCGTGTTGGCGGCGGCGTTGAGGTCGGCGCGGAGCACCCGGTAGGTCCGCAGTTCGGTGTCGCCGTCCTGCGAGGCGCGATCGAGCGACGCCAGCAGCGAGTCGATCACGGCGAACTGACGCGGCGTGGCGCGGACGAGCAGGATGTTCAGCGGGTCGGACGGCTCGAAGACGGGCGGCGTGTAGGGCGAGCCATCGGTCGGGGCGAGCATCGTCTGGACGGCGCGGGAGATCGCCTGGGCCATCTGCGTCGGGCGCTGGCGCGTCGCGCGGTAGGTCCGCGTCTCGAGCTGCGCCGGGTCGGCATCGGCGAGGGTGCGGACGATCGCCGCGAACCGGTCGAGATCGCGCCGGGTGCCGACGAGCGTCAGCGATCGGCGGTCGGCGTCCAGCGTCGCGGTGACTTCGCCCGCGCCGGGGCCGGAAGTGTCGGCGTAGATCGCGCGGGCGCGGTCACTGATCGAGGGGTCGGAGTCCTGGCCGAGCTTGAGGACGCGGTACTCGCGGTCCTCCGCGGCGGGCGCATCAATCGATGTCACCACCTGCCGGGCGGTCTCGATGTCCGCCGCCGGACCCGCGATGACCACCGCCCGCGACCCGGGCGCCGGGCTGATGCGGAGCGTCTGCTGCTGGCGGGCGTTGAGCAGCGAGCGGATCACGGTCACCGCGGCGTTGGCGTCGACATGCTCGAGCGGGACCACGGCGACCCGCTGCTCGGAGCCCTGCGTCCCCTCGGCCGCGTCCACACCCTCCAGCTCACCGATGAGGGCCCGGACCTGGGAGAGAGCCGCGGCCGTGCCGACGACGGTCAGGCGTCCGAGCCGGCCCATGGGGATGACGGTGGGGCGCTTCTCCTCGGGCGTGCGGGCGAAGGCGGTCGCGATGTGGCGGGAGGCCTCGTCGGCGCTGAGTGTGGCCAGATCAAAGGTGGCCATCTCTTCGCCGGTGCGGCCGGTGCCCGCGACATCAAGGAAGTCGATGAGCCGCTCGACGGTGCGGATGCGCGACTCCGAGCCCAGCACGATGATCGAGTTCGTCCGCTCGTCGGCCTGCATGCGCACGCCGGCCAGATCGTCTTCCGAGACGACGCGCCGGTTGCCCTGCTGATCGAAGACCACGGTCGTCTTCTTCTCGGCGACAAGGACGGTCAGACTCGACACCGCGTCGGCGGCGCGGATGTGCTCGAGCGGGAAGATCTCGACCGACTCCTCATAGGCGGGGCGCGCATCGAGCGCATCGATGATCGACTGCAACCGCCGGCACTGCGCGGCCGTCTCGGTGATGATGAGCGAGTTCTGCGCCGCCATCGGCACGATCGCGCCGTACCCGGCGACGAGCGGCTTGAGTTGTTCGGCGACGACCGCCGCGGCCGCGTTGTTCAGCGGGACGACGACCGACACGATCTGTTCACGCGAGACATCGTCGGGCAGTTCGCCGTCGACGAAGGTCGGCACAGGTTCGCGCTGCTGGTCCTCGAGCTTGCCGAGGTAGAGGAATTCGGCGTCGCGCCGGAGCATGATGCCGCGGGTCTGGAGGATCGTGTTGAGGATGCGCATCGCCTCTTCGAGCGGGTAGGCGTGCGCGCTGATGAAGGTGACGGCGCCCTGAGGAAGGTCGGTCTCGCGGATGACGGGCAACCCGGTTTCGCGCGAGAAGACATCGATGACCTGGTCGAGCGGCGCATCTTTGAATGTGAACCGGATCGCGGGGGCGGCCTCGGGGGCCGCGGCGGCGGCGTTGTCGGCGCCGGGGTCCGCCGGCTGGGCGCGAACAATCGGAACAAAGAAGACCAGCCACGTAGTGAGCGCGGCCATGAGCCAAGCCGGTCTTCGGGTCCGCATGTCCGCAATCCTCCGTGATGCTGGACGCCGCATTGGATGCCCGTCGATCCGTCCGACGGCCCCCCCATACTACAGATCGTTGATTGGGGTGTCTCGCTGTGACAGATTCTGGCCGGGCCGGAGGGCGAAGACCCCCTCCTCGGCGCGGATCATGGCGGAGTCGTCCCGGAGCCCCTCGAAGATCAATCCGAGCCATTCCTGCCCCGGTTTCAGCGTCCGGCGCTCGCCGCTCTTGCTGTTGACCAGCAGGAGTTCCTGCCCCTCGCGCCCGTTGACCAGCCCGGTCACGGACCACTGATCCCACGCCGGCTTGCGCTCCGGGGAGGGGCCGGGGTCGGGCGGCGGGGCCGGGGCGGCGGCGACCGCGGGCGGCTCCCACGGGGTGAAGATCGCCCCCGAGGCGATCACCGCGGCCGCGCCCGTCCACTCCGCCCGCGCCGCCTCGATCGGGTGCGGCGAAGACTTCAGCCCCGGGAGGAACGCGGTGCGCAGACGCACGATCAACTCGACGAGTTTGCCGTCTTCGCGCGGCGAGAACGAGACCGACTCCACCTGCTTCGGCCACGGCTGCGACTGCACCTGCGCCAGAACGGCCAGCGCGACATCGAGCGTCGTCGTGGCGCGGAGCGAGCCCTCGACAAGATGAAAGTCCGGCGCTTCGCGCCCCTCGGCGTCGCGGAAGGTGCGCGAGCGTTCGGCGGGGCTGCGCACCGGGCCGATGTCGCGCGAGTCGACTGCGATCTCGGTGAGCCCGGCGTCGCGGGCGATCGTGTTCAGCGCGACGCGCAGCGCGTGGACGACCTGCTCGGCGTTGTCGCCCAGCGCGGTGTCAGCGGCCAGGCGGAGTTGGTCGCGAACGGTTCGGACCGCGCGGACGGTGTCCGTCGCGTCGTCGAGCGCCGCGCTCGTTGACGCGATCTCGGCGCGGAGCTGGCGGAGCGGGGCCGCGGCGTTGCGCTCGTAGGTCCACCACGCCATTGCGCCGACCGCCACCCCACCGACGACCATGAGCAGGAGTCGCCGGTTCACGGGACGCTCCCCTCTTCGGAGCGCGCCGGACGCGGCGTAGTCGAACGCAGAATCATCGCGAACACCTCGGCGTAGCGCCCGTCGCGCGGCGCTTCGGTGTCGCGTCCGCGCGGTTCGACGACATACAACGGATCTGAGACGAACGACCCGCGGATCGCGTCGGCGGTCGCGCGGTCGACGGCTTTCCCGGCGAGCGAGAAGACGATCGAGGTCCCGCTCGACCACTTGGTGTCGGAGTATTCACCCGACGCCGTCCGGCGCGAGTACTCGACGCTCGTGGAGGCGGCGCCGCCGAGCGAGGTCAGCAGCACGCGCTCGCGGCCCGGGACGCGGGAGACAATCCCCGCGAGGTGGTCGATCCACGACACATCCCCCGACCGCCACCGGTTCAAATGCTCCAACCGGGCTTCGGCGCGCAGGGCATCGGCCTGCTGACGCCGGGTCTGGGCGAGTTCCTCGCGCAGGGCCTCGAGGCGCGGCTCCAGCCGACCCTTCTCAAGGTTCGCCTGTGTGAACAGCCATCCGAAGGCGACGATGACCGCGAAGACCGCGGCCAGCCCGAGTTGCCGCTTGCGCGCGGTCCGATCCGGCGGCTTCTTCGGGTTGGCCAGATCGATCGCCGTCTCGCCCCGGGCGTAGGCGTAGGCCAGCCCCGCCAGCGGCAGCATCCACGCCTCGGTGCGCACATCGCCCGAGTCGATCCCCGCGAACGCGCCGGCCGCCTCGACGCGGACGCCCAGCGCCTCGGCGCAGCGATCGGCGATGAGCGATGCCAGCGAGCCCGCGCCGATCACCACCCCGCGGTCGATCTGATCGCCCGACGCCTGCGTGGTGTGGCTCATCCAGGTCCGACGCGCCTCGGTGGCGACCCACGCCGCGAAAGCCGCGTCGTTGCCCGGCTCGCCCGCCTCGCCGACCACATCGGCCCCGCGGGAAGAGATCACGCGCCCTGAGTCGATCAGAACGAAGTCCGCCCCGCGCCGGCCGAACGCGATGGCCAGCACGATCCCCGGCCGCCACGAGGCGCCCGTGCGCATGAGCGCGCCGACGCCGTCGGTCTTGAGCGCGATCGCCAGCGGCTTGAACCCCGCCAGCCGGAGGACCTGCCGGATCCACGCCATCCGCTCGCCCGGGAGCGCCGCGGCGGCGACAGAGTATGACTTTGAGGCGCCGTCCAGCGCGGAGGCCTCGATCGAGAAGTCGATCGCGGCGTCATCGGGGTGGAAGGTCAACTGCCGGAGCATCTGGAGACGCACCATGCCGGGCAGATCGCCCTCATCGATGCCGGCCCCGTCGATCCGTAAATGCTTGACGATGACCTCGCCGCGGTCGAGCGCGACGACGGCCTGACGCGCCTCGATGCCCGCCTCACGGAACTTGGCGGCGCACCACGGCGCGAACTCGTCGGCGCTGGCGGCGTGGGGCGTGGCCGAGCGGGGGACCTCGACGGCGCGGACAAGATGCACGCCCTCACGGTCGGCGCGGACCTCCAACGCGGCGACGCGCGACACGCTCAACTCAAGGACCACGAACGAACGCCTCCGCATCACTGACCGCCCTCCGCATCGGCCGGCCTCGACGCGCCCGGCACGCGGTAACGGCCGATCCGGTGATCGGGCGGCGGCGCGGAAACGGGCGGGTTCGCGTTGTCGATGTCGTCTGGGTCCATATCCGCCTCTGGGGGGTCGGGGTCGAATCGATCCGTCGGGGGCAGCGTATCAGGCGCGACCGGCTCGGGCGGCGCGTCTTCATCCGCCTCGCCCTCGTCGTCGTCTCGCGGCTCCTGCAATCGCCAGCCGACAACGAGCGGAAGATCAGTGATGTCCGTCAGTTCGGCCAGCCGGGCGCGCGGGGTCGAGATATCGACGACCGCCTCAAGCACGATGCGCTGATCGAGCGGGGGCTGGTCGTCGTCGTCCTCGCCTATCGTTGGGAGGAAACCCGCCTCGATCGTGATGCGCCACTGCGCGCTCGACGGCGCGATGGAGTCGATGCACTTTGCGAGCGTCGGGCGGTCCACTGCGCCGGATGTCACGGGCCAGGCGACGGTGACGAGCGCCGATCGGTCCACCGCCAGCGCCGCCGCGGCGATCGACCGGGCCGCGGTGTCGTCCAGCCCGGGCAGGGCCGCGAGCACTTCGACCGGCGCGCGCGAGACATCGACACGCCCGGCCAGCGCCGGAGCGTCGGTGACGCAGAACGAGTCGAACACCTCGGCCCAGCCCGAGATATCCGCGTCCAGCCGCATGAGAATGTTCACGATGTCCGCCTCGCTCTTGAACGAGGCGCCCTGCTCCATGATGCCCTGCACGCCGTTGGCGATGTCCTGCGAGTAGCGGCGGGCCACGGCGCGCCCGAGCTCCTCGCTCCACGGCGTGTTCAGATTGATGCGTCGCTCGCCCGCGAATGTCGCGCCGGACTCGCCCGCGCCGAGCTGGATCGGCGGCCAGAATCCGTGGACGGTCAGAACATCGCGTAGCGCGGTGGCCGCGTCGCCGGCGACCAGTTCCTCGTCGGTCGACGACTCGTCGGCCAGCAGGGCGCGCATGTCGCCGTACAGCAGTTCCGGGGTGACGCCATCGACACGGAGCAGGTCGTCGATGGACGCGAACGGCCGGGCCGCGACGATGGCCGCCGCCAAGTCCGGCCCGACGAGCGCCAGTCGCCCGAGCGTTTCCTCCGTCGCGTGGTTGAGATTGATCTTGGCGCTCTCCGGTCGCGCCGTGGAGGCCCGCACCCGGATGATGCGCACCACACCGATGCGCCCGTCGGCCTGTTCGAGCGTGAGTTCATCCGTCAGAATCGGCTCGTCGCCCGCGAAGATGCGCAGCCGCTGGGTCTCCATCTCCCGCATGACCCCCGCCAGCCCCGAACGCGCGACCGCCCGCGCGCGCGCGCTGCGCCCGGAGGCGCTGACCGTGAACGCCTCGGCGCTGGATCGGAAGAGCACGCCGACCGAGGTCAGCGCCCCCAGCGCCACCAGCAGCATGACCGCGGCGAGAATCATCGCGCGTCTCACGGCGTCCCCCCCTCTTCCGCTGCGCCATCGCCGCCCGATGCGATCACCGACGGCTCCTCAGCGGCGCAGTCGAAGACCGCGATGACCCGAAGCCGATCCGGCTCGCGCCAGGCACGCGGCTCATCCGCGGCGTCCTCGTCGCCCGCCGGCATCGAGGCGCCAGGCGTGGCGAACCACACGGCGACCTCGATCGCCACCGGCAACCGCCCGGCGACCCGGGAGTCGAACTCCGCGAGCCAGTCATCACCGTCATGGGCGCGGAATCGGATGCGCTCGATGTTGGCGATGGTGGTGGTCGGGGCGCGGGCCCCATGCGTGACGGTGACCTCGGCCGTGCGCGCATCGGGGTGGTGGATGATCGCCAGCCGCGCCCGCGTCGAGAACGCATCATCCGTCGGAGGCATGTCCGGCGAGAGGTCGCGGTAGACGATGCGCAGCGTGCTGTCTGTCAGCGAGACGCCCGGGCCGTCGGCGCCCGCGTCGGCGACGCAGGTCAGCACCGCGCGCTCGGCGGCGTCGATGATGATCGTGCCGATCGTGTTCCGCGCCGCCAATCGGGCGACCTCCTGCTGGCGCGTGTGGAGTTGGAGAAGCAGGCCGTACGCGCCGGCGACGAGCACGATCAGCAGCGACAGCCCGATGAGGACCTCAAGAATGGTGAAGGCGCGGCGAGTCATCGGCCGCCCCCTGCCAGTTCGCGCAGCAGCGAGTTCTCCGGGTTCTCATCCTCGGGGTCGGCGGAGGTCAGCCGCAGGAGTTGGGCCGCGGTGAAACGCACGCCGCCCGGCCGGTCGTGGACCGCGCGAACAGAGACAATGGTCAGGTCCGCGTGCCCCGCGCGGTTCGTCTCGACTTCCAGCCGCCAGTCGGTCGGGGGCGGTAGCGAGTCGGCGAACGCGGCCCCCGAACCCACCTCCTCATCGACCCACGCCGCGACCGGCCCGTCGAGACGCTCGGGCGTCTCGATGCCCGCCTCGATCTTGGCCAGCGCCGACATGGCCAGGTCCATGGCCTTGAGATGGTTCGTCGCTTCCTTGGCGGCGCGCACGCCCTGCGAGAGCATGCCCATCACCGCCAGCCCCGCGCCGACGAGGATGACCAACGAGATCAGCAGTTCCAGGAGCAGCGCGGCGCGTCTCATGGCTCGGGCTCGTCGATCGGTTCCGTTTCGTCGCCCGCGTTCCATTCGATCGCCGTCGAGGCAACGCCCGTGAGCCCGTCAAATGTCAGCCGCACACGCGCCGAGGCCCGTGAGTCGCGGAAGGCCGTCTCGGCCGCGCCGAGCGCCGAACCATCCGGGAGAAACACGGCCAACCGCGTTTCGGCGGCCTCCCCACCGCCACCATCTCGACGCGTGTCGCCATCCGACTCATCGATGATGAACCACGAAGGCAATTCGGTGCGCGTGCGCGCCGGTTCGGGTTCGGGGGCCAAGGCATCCTCGGTGGGTCGTGAGTCCGCCGCGGGATCGAGCCGACGCGTCAAGAGGCGGAGCGAACCCGCGCGCGCCGGTTCGCGCAGGATGATCTCAACAGGCCGGCCGTGGCGGAGCGCCTCGGCGCGGGCCATCTCGCACACCGACTCCAGCCGATCGGCGATGGCGCGGAGCTCGGACTCCCGCCGGAAATCGGTGAGCGACAGCATCGCGACGCCGATGACGCCGACGAGGATGCCGATGACGACGAGCATCTCGATGAGCGTGAAGGCGGATCGGCGCATTCGTCGCCTCGCCTCAGAGTTGGTGATGGACGACCGCTCAGCCGCCGGATGAAGATGACGAGTCCGTGGACGAAGACGATCCGCCCTCCTCATCCTCGACCCACGAAACGATGTCGTCGTCCGTGCCCTCTTCCTTGTCCGCGCCGTTGGACCACAGGTCGTACTCGGCGCCGTGTTCGGACTCGGCGCGGTAGCCCCAGGCGGTGCCCCACGGGTCATTGGGCGACGGCTTCTGGAGACGCTTGCGCCACTTCTCCTGATCGGCCTCGTCCTCGGTGACAAGCGACTCCTTATCCCACAGCACCTTCACGCCCTCCTCCTCGGTCGGGTACCGATCGAAGTCGGCGTAGAACATGTCCAGGGCTCGCTCGATGGTGCCCAGCGCGATGCGGGCCTCGCCGACCTTAGCGTCCTTCTTCGAGCCGACGACATTGATCGCCACGAGGCCGAAGAGCGCGGCCAGGATCGCAAGCACGATCATAACCTCGATGAGCGTGAAGCCGTCGCGGGCAGGGCGGGAAAAGCGGGGTGTGCGGGACATGGCGCCTCCGTTCGATCTGGCCCGTCGAAGCCCTCTCCCGAGGCCCCGGCGGGCGGGGTTCTTCCGTGGATCGTCCGACTGAGTGTACCGACGAGTCAGGGCCTGGGGGCGGCGTCCGCCTAGCGGATCTCGGCCCCGATGCCCTGCGTCAGGTTCAGCATCGGCAGGATGAGGGCGATCGCCACAAAGGCAACACACAAAGCCAGCATCAGCAGGACCATGGGCTCGATCAGCCGCACCGCGATCGTCAGCCGCCGCTCGACCTGCCGCTCGGCGGTCTCGGCCACCTTCACGAGGACCGCGTCCAGATTGTTCGCCTCCTCGCCGACCGAGATCATCTCGATAACATCCTCCGTGAACAGCCCGCTCTCGGCGAGCGGGCCGGAGAGCGACGCCCCCCCCCGGACCGACTCCGAGGCGTGATCGATCGCCGCGACCATCGCCGGGATGCCCGCGGCGTCCCTCGAGATCGAAAGCGACTGGAGCATCGGCACCCCGTTGGCCAGCAGCGTGCCGAGCATGCGGCAGAACCGGGCCACCGCCAGCGACCGGAACAGCGGCCCCAGCACCGGCAACCGGAGCGAGAGCGCCATCAGCCGCCCCCGCCAGACCGGGTCGGTCGTCGCCCGCCACAGCGCGACCCCGAGCGCCGCCAGCACAATCAACAGGATGACCCAGTTCGAACGCAGCGCGGCGCTGATCCCCAGGACGATCTTCGTGATCGCCGGGAGCTCCATGTCGACGAAGACCTCCTGGAACATCGGGACGAACACCGTGAAGAGCAGGATCATCGCGATCAGACCGACCGACGCAATGACGCCGGGGTAGATGAGCGTGCCGATCACCTGCGTCATGAGTTCGGCGCGCCGGCGGAGGTAGTCCCCCAGCCGGTCGAAGACGCTCTCGAGGAACCCGCCCCGTTCCCCCGCGCGCACCATCGCGATGTGAATCGTCGTGAACGGCCCCCCACTTCCACCGGCCCCGGCACCGCCCCCGCCGCTGTTGGCCATCGCCTCGGCCAGCGGCGATCCGTCCTCGACCTCGTCGGCCAGCCGGCTGAAGACCCCCGCCATCGCGGCGTCCGCCTTCTGCGAGCCGATCAGCCGGAGCGACCGCAGCAGCGGCACGCCGGCGCGCAGGAGGTCGGCCAATTGGGTGTACGCATCGCCGAGCCGCCGTGCCCCGATTTTGACCCCCGCCGACGAGCGCACAGCCCGGGGCGCGGACTTGGAGACCTCCACCGGCGTCAAACGCAGCCGATCGAGTTCCGCAAGCACGGCGCGCTCGTCGTCGCCCTCGATCACGCCCGTGGTGCGCTGCCCGGCGGCGGTGACCGCGGTGTATCGGTAGGCCGTCACGATGCGGACCCCGATCGGCTCATCGGGCCGCCAGCGCCTTGTCGATGGCCGCGACCAGTTCGGCGTCGTCCGGCTTCGTCCGGGGCGAGAACCGCGCCACGACGCGCCCCGAGCGATCGACGAGGAATTTCTGGAAGTTCCACTCCGGCTCGCCGCCCATGCCGTCCGGGAGCGCGGCCAATTGCTCATACAGCGGGTGGACGCCCTCGCCCTTGACGACGATCTTCTCGAACATCGGGAATGAGATGTCGTACTTGGTCGAGCAGAACTCGGCGATCTTCTCGTTCGACCCCGGCTCCTGGCCCATGAACTGGTTGGCCGGGAACCCGAGCACCACAAACCCCTCATCCTTCTTCTGCCGGTACAGAGCCTCGAGACCTTCGTACTGCCCGGTCAGGCCGCACTCGCTGGCCGTGTTCACGATCAGCACCACATCGCCCTTGTAGTCACCCAGCGCCTCGGGCGTGCCGTCGATCCGGTTCATCGTGTACCGGAGCACGAACCGCGAGTCGCTCTCGGTCGTGTCGGGTGCGGGCTGATCCTGAGTCTTCATCGAAGTCTCTCCCTCCGAGGCCTCGAAGTCCGAGGCGTACTTGGGCTTGGAGTCGCACCCGGCGACCGCCGCGACCGTCGCCAGGATCGGGAACAGGTTTCTCATCCGCCGTGCCATCGTGAACCTCCGGCGCTAAAGTGTGCGCCAATGGTACGCCTGAGCCGGACGGTCCGCTTCTGCATCAATCCCCCGGGGGTCGCGCCCGGTCGCGCCCGCAACGGCACGGGCGGCATCCCGGCGATGTCGGGGATCGGCGCCTACTACGAACTCGAAGTGGGCTGCGTCGGCGAGCCCGACCCGGCCACGGGGTATCTCGTGGATATCCGGCGCATCGACGAGGCGGTCCGGCGGTTTGCCGCGCCGATCATCGCGCGGACGATTCGGGACGACCCGACCCGCGAACCGTCCACGCTCGTCCCGTTGCTCCGCGACGCCATCGCCGAGCAACTCGGCCCGGGCGCGGCAGTCGCCAGCGTCCGATGGAAACTCACACCGACCTACACGGTCGAAACGGAGACGGGCATGACCGGTCAGGCCATCGTGCGGCAGTCCTTTGAGATCGCGGCGGCGCACCGCCTCCACACCGACTCGCTGAGCGAGCAGGAGAACCACCGCGTCTTCGGTCGCTGCAACAACCCCAACGGCCACGGGCACAACTACCGGCTGGAGCCCGCCGTCGAGGTGGACATCGACGGTGCAGGTGCAGGATGGACGCTTTCCGACATCGAGGCCGTCACCGAAGAGGTGCTCATCGCCCGCTTCGACCACAAGCACCTGAACCTCGACACCCCCGAGTTCGGGCCGCGGGGCGTGATCCCCTCGGTCGAAAACATCGCGCGCATCTTCTACGACCTCTTGGCCCCGGAGGTAACGGCCCGTTCGGGCGGCCGGGCCCGGCTCCGGTCGATGACCGTCTGGGAAACCGAGAAGACCAGCGGCGTCTACCCCGGCTAATCACGCCCCGGGCCCAACTTCGACGCGCCCCCGCTCATTTGGCCGATAGACTTGGATCGGAGGGCTTCATGGGCATCGGGACGATCCTGCTCGACCGCGGGCTGATCACCAATGATCAACTGGAACTGGCGCTGGCCGAGCAAAAGGTCTCCGGCGAGCGTCTGGACCAGGCGATGGTCCGGTTGGGGCTGGTGCGCCCCGCCGACATCACCCGCGCCATCGGCGAGCAGTTCGACATGCCCATCGTGGACCTGGCCGCGATCGAGGTGACCCCCGAGGTGCTCGGGGCGATCCCGCCCCAGATCATCTTCCGCCAGCGCTGCGTCCCGGTGGCCCGCTCGGACCGCAACGGCGGTGTCTTGCGGGTCGCCACCAGCGACCCCTTCGAGTTGACCGTCTTTGACGAGCTCCGCCTGGTCACCGGGTGCAGCATCGAACTGGTGCTGGCCGACGAGGAAGACCTCTCGGAGTTCATCCGCACGCACTACGGCGTCGGCGGCGACACGCTGGACTCCATGAGCCGCACGCGCGGGGCCAACGGCAACGGCGCCGGCGCCGAACTCGAGGATGTCTCGGACGAGGCGCAGCAGGCCGAGCAGGCCAGCGTCATCAAGCTCGTCAACGAGCTGCTCTTCGAGGCGATCAAGTGCCGCGCCACCGATGTCCACATCGAGCCCTATGAGCGCACGCTCAATGTCCGCTACCGCGTGGACGGCGTGCTGCAGCGAGCGAATGTCCCGCGCACGATCCACCAGTTCGGCGCCGCGATCGTCAGCCGCATCAAGATCATGGCGAGTCTGAACATCGCCGAGAAGCGCAAGCCGCAGGACGGCCGCATCACGCTCACTCACCGTCGGCAGTCCTACGACCTGCGCGTCAGCGTCATCCCGATGCTCTTCGGCGAGGGCGTGGTGCTGCGCATCCTCAACAAGAGCGCGGTGCTCATGGAGCTCAGCGACCTGGGGATGCCCGCCAATGTGCTCGTGTCGTGGGACGAACTCATCACGCGTCCGCACGGCATCCTGCTCGTCACCGGCCCCACCGGCTCGGGCAAATCCACCACGCTCTACGCCTCGCTCAACCGCATCGTCACCGACGAGATCAAGGCGATCACCGTCGAGGACCCCGTCGAATACCATGTCAACGGCGTCAACCAGATCCAGATCAACCCCAAGGTCGGGCTCACATTCTCCACCGGCCTGCGCTCGATCCTCCGCCACGACCCCGATGTCATCATGATCGGCGAGATCCGCGACCGCGAGACCGCCGAGGCCGCGATCCAGGCCTCGCTCACCGGCCACCTCGTCTTCTCGACACTGCACACAAATGACGCGGCCGGCGCGCTGCCCCGCCTGCTGGACATGGGCGTCGAGCCCTACCTCGTCGCCTCCAGCATCGAGGGAGTATTGGCTCAGCGCCTCGTCCGCCGCATCTGCCCAGATTGCGCCAAACCCTGCGCACCCGAGCACGAACGCCTGCCGAGCGACTTCGAGGTCCCGGCGTCCGGCACGCTCATGTGCGGCGCCGGTTGCCGCTCTTGCCTCGACACCGGGTATCGCGGACGGCTGGGCATCTACGAGATGCTCAAGGTCACCGACGAGTCCCGCGCGATGGTCATGCAGAACGCCAACTCCGGCGCCATCGCCCGACGCGCCCTTGAAGCCGGCGAATTGACGCTCATGCGCCACGATGGCTACGCCAAGGTGCAGGCCGGCGTGACCACCATCGACGAAGTGATGCGCGTCACTCGCACATGACGAACACCGGCTGGGTGCCATGGCTCGGCCCGAAGGGCGAGCCATGTTGATTTGAGCAAGTCACAGGCATGCCCGCGCCCGACACCAACAGTGTCAATCCACACCAACGGCCCGCTTCGCGTGCGCCACTACCGGCGGCCCCCACCCGCCCGCGAGCATCGCGTGCGTCTTCCCGTCGATGAACGCCCACGCCGGGATCCGCACCAACCCGCCGTCGTCCACCTTCAGCGACCACAAACCATCGGCCGTGCGCGTCACCTGCCCCGCGTAGGGCGTGAGCAAGGAGGCCAGCCGAGAGTCGAGCGTCGATGCATCCACCCCCGGACGGGCCGCGATGAACACGCTGCCCAGACCCGGCACCGGCAGGATCGGCTCGGGCGTGTCTGTGAGCACGAGCCACGGCGAAAGCCCCGCGAGCAGGCCGTCGAGCGCCGCGCCGTGCTCCTGCAACCAGACCGCGTGCTTGCCCCGCAGCCGCTCCGCGGCGCCCGCTCTGAAAGTCGCGAAGTGAATCTCCATCGCACGATCGAACACGGCGCGCCAGTCCACGCCCGCCGCGGCCACATAGGTCGCGCCGCCGACCGGCAACGACAACCCCTCCGGCCACTCCCGCCGCGTCAACGCGCGGATGTCCGTCGCCTCGCCGCGCCTCGCGATCCAGTCGATCGCCAGCATCGGCGGCGAGACCGCCGACGGCACGAGCGAGGCGCGGACGAGCAGCGCCGAGGCGTCGCCCAGATCGAGCGCATCCACCATGCGCTCGACGCGCCCCTCGTCGAAGCCCTCCGGGAACCGCGCCCGCAGCGCATCGAGATCGAGATACGCCTCGACAGCGCGCGTGCCCCGCGGATCGCCCGCCGCGCGGAGCGCCGCCCACTCCGCCGAACGAGCATCCTTCTTGTCGGTTGCGAGCCACCGTTCCAGCGCGCCCTCGCCCATCGCGATAATGAACCGGTCACCCTGAGAGCACCAGGACACCTCGCGCCACGCGGGCCAGCCCTTGGCGCGGTACGCCGCGCCCTTGACCCCGTTCGGCAGGTCCAGCCGACGCTGGACGCCCGCCGCGTCGTCCCGCAGCCCCTTGGCGTTCGCCGCGTCGATGAGGATCGCCCGCAGCGTCCGCAGGTACTCGCCGTGCCGATCGGGCGTGCGCAGTTCCAGAACAATCTTGAGGTCGTCGATCTCAGACTTGGGAGCACCGGCGTCGCGGTGCGCACGGAACTCCAACACCGCCAGCGTGTGGGGCACCTCGCCCACCATCGCCGCGGCCAGCAGGCCCTCCACCCACCGCGCCTGCTGCGGCGTCCCCGCGATCCCGGACGCCACCGCGGCTCGGAGCGTCCCCAGCAGGAGCATCCGCTCGCCGCCCGCCTCGCCCGCCTCGCCCGCCTCCCGTCGGAACGGAGCCGGGTCCATCGACCAATAGGCCAGCGTCCCGGCCGGCGTTCCAGCGGCCAACTCCGCCGCGTCCGCCATCGCCCCACCGCTGCCGACGACCCAGGCGGTCCACACAGCAAGCAGAAGAAGGACGCGGGTACGGAGGGTGGTCGGCATCGCGGGTACTCTAGGGGTGGTCTGCGATGCTTGATACGACGCCCAACCGCATTCTGATCATCCGTCCCAGCGCCTTGGGCGATGTCTGCCGCACCGTGCCTGTGCTTGTCAGTCTGAAAGCGGCCTTCCCGGAGGCCCGGATCGACTGGCTGGTGCAGGACTCGTTCCTCCCCGCAGTCTCGGCGCACCCGGCGCTGCACGAAGCGATCCCCTTTCCCCGCGCCGAGGTGGCCGTGAAGCGCTGGTGGAAGGCCGCGGCCCGCCGGCGGCTCCGCCAATTGCTGGCAACGCTCCGGGACGGACACTACGACCTCGTGGTGGACTGCCAGGGGCTCGGACGCAGCGGGTACTTCACGCGCGCCACGCGGGCGAGCGTCCGGGTGGGGTACGCGAGCGCGGGCGAACTCGGCTGGCTGGGCTACAACCGGCGCGTCGAAGTGCCGCGCGAGATGCACACCGTGGACCGCATGCTCGCGCTGGTCGAGGCGATCGGCGTGCGCCCGGTGCGAGACATGCGTCTCTACACGCCCGCCGAGGGGGGAGGGGGGGCGTCGCCGGACCCGCGGCTGATCCGGGGCCGGTACGCGGTCATCGCCCCCACCAGCCGCTGGGAGGGCAAGCGCTGGCCCGCCGATCGCTTCGCGCAAGTCGCCCATGCATTGCTGCAGGATGGGCGTGCCGAAGCACTGGCGATCGTGGGCGGCGCCAATGAGCGTGATCAGTGCGGCCCCGTGCTCGAACTGTGCGAGTCGGACCCGCGTGTCGTCGACCTTGTCGGCAAGACCTCCGTCGCCGGGTTGATGGGCGTCATCGAGCGAAGCGCGCTGGTGATCGCCAACGACTCGGCGGCGCTCCACATGGCGGTGGGATTCGATCGCCCGATCGTCGCGCTCTTCGGGCCGACGCGCACCGCGCTGGTTGGCCCGTACGGGCGCGCGGGCGATGTCATCCAGCCCGGCGAACCGCCGCCCGGCGTCTCGCACAAGGACGCCGACGCGGGACGAACCGCCATGGCGCAGATCCCCGCCGATCTCGTGATCGACGCGGCGTTGCGCCGGCTCGCGCTTACCGGGTCGGACACCGCCGACCCGACCTATCCTCCCCGGCCCCCGCAACACGCATGAACCCCCCGCCGAACATGCTGCACCTCGCCAGCCGCTCGCCCCGGCGGCGGCTCATGCTGCGCGAGGCGGGCATCGAATCGAGCGTCGTGGACTCGGGCATCGACGACGGCCCGCTGGCCAAGCCGGCCGCGATTCACCCCTATGAGTGGGTGATGGCGCTGGCGTACCTCAAGGCCCGCGCCGGGGCCGAGCGCCACGGCGATCCCGGCGCGCTCGTCCTCGGGGCCGACACCGTCGTCATCAAGGACGGCGCCATGCTCGGCCAGCCCCGGGACGAGCCGGACGCCCGCCGCATGATTCGTGCCTTGCGCAACGGCCGCCACGAAGTGGTCACCGGCGTGGCTCTGGTGCGTGACGGCACACGCCGCGTCTTCGCCGATGTCGCCCGAGTGCGCGTGGGCGAGGTCACCGACGACCAGATCGACGCATATCTCGCGTCCGGTGACTGGCGGGGCAAGGCGGGCGCGTACAACCTCTCCGAGCGGCGCGACGCCGGCTGGCCGATCGAGGTGGACGGCGACCCGGCGACCGTCATGGGGCTGCCGATGCGCCGGCTCCTGCCGCTGCTGCGCACCGCCGCGCCCGCCGAGGCGACCCACGCATGATCCAGGGCGCCCCCATCCCCGCGTGGATCGCCGTCCCGATCGCGGTCATCATGATGATCGTCGTCGCGGCACACGCCCAGGCGCTGGCCAAGGCCGAGGGCGTACCCGAGAGCCGCCGACGCATCCGCCTGGCCAACGCCGGTCTGATGCTCGTGACCATCCCCCTGCTGACCATCGGGTTCTCGCTCATCAGCAGCGCCGCCCAGCCCCGGCTGTGGGTCATGGTGTGGCTCGGCGCGATGCTGCTCGTCGTCATGATCCTCGCACTGGCCGTGATGGACACGCTCAACACCGTACGGCTGAGCCGGCGCCGCCGTGAGCAACTCCGCGGCACTCTCTCCGAATACCGCGCCCACCTCGTCGACATGTCCAGGCGCCGCACCGACAACGCCGGTCAGGAAAGCACGGACGATGGCCCGTGACCGGATCGCGCCGGTTCCGATCATGCTCGGGACGCCGCTCGAACCGGTGTACCGGCTCGTCGTGCGCGCGCGCAACCGATCGTTCGACGCCGGCCGTCGCGTCCAGCATGTGACCGTCCCGGTGATCAGCGTGGGCAACCTCTCGGTCGGCGGGACCGGCAAATCGCCCATGGTGCGATGGGTGGTGCGCGCGCTCCAGCAACTTGGCAGGCGACCCGGTGTGGCGATGCGTGGGTACGGCGCCGAACGCACCGGCAAGTCCGACGAGCAAATGGAGCACACCGAGCGCCTGCCCGGCGTGCCGATCGTCGCCGACCCGAAGCGCGTCAATGCCGCGCGCACACTGATCGAGCGCCACGGCGTGGATTGCATCGTGCTCGACGACGGGTTTCAGCACCGGTTCCTGGCGCGCGACCTCGACATCGTGCTGATCGACGCGACCCGCGATCCCTTCGCCGACCGCTGCCTGCCCGCCGGGTGGCTCCGCGAGCCCGTGGCCTCGCTCGCCCGCGCCGGGGCCGTCGTGCTGACGCGCTGCGATCACGCCGCCCCCGCGGCCCTCGACCGGCTCCAAGCGAATGTGCTCTCGTTCGCTCCGGGCGCCCCGGTCGCCCGCGCCCGTCACGCATGGAGCGGCGTCGAGACCGTCTCGGGAGTCATGCCACCGTCGTGGCTGGCGGGCAGGCGGGTCGTCATCGCGTGCGCCATCGGCAACCCGAACCCGTTCATCGATCAGGTCCGTGCGCACAGCGCGATCATCGTCGGACGGGTCATCCGGCCCGACCACCATCGATGGAACACCGAGGATGCACGGGCCGTGCTCGCCCGGCGCGCCGGCACGACGGCCGTGCTCCTGACGACCCACAAGGATTGGGTGAAGTGGCGTCGGCTCGGCGACCCCTGGATTGATCGGGCGGCGGCCCGCCCGGTCGTGGACCTCGACTTCGCGGGCGGCGGCGAGCCGCTCCGCCGGGCTTTGGCCGGCGCCATCGGTCGGCGCGCCGATTCGGTAGTCTGATACGCGTGGCAACGATCCTCTCCAAACTCGCGGAATGGCACGGCTTCAACGCGCTGGTCGTCGGCGACTTCATGCTCGATCAGCTCGTCTACGGCGACGCCGAGCGGCTGACGGCCGATGCGCCCGTGCCGGTGCTGGCGGTCCGCCGGACCGAGCAGATCCCCGGGGGGGCCGCGAATGTCTGCATGGACCTGGCGGCGCTCCACGGCCGCGTGCGCGCGCTGGGCGTCACCGGGTGCGACGCCGAGGCCGCGCTCTTGCGCACGGAACTCGAAAAAGCCGGTGTTGACCCGACGGGTCTGATCGGCGACCCGACGCGCCCCACGACCGTCAAGCGGAGTCTCATCGGGCTGGCGCAGCACCGCCACCCGCAGAAGATGTTCCGCGTTGATTACGAGTCCCGCGAGCCGGTGGGGCCGGAGGTCATGGCGCGGATGATGGAGGCGTTCGACGAGTCCCTGGCCTGGGCCGATGTCGTGGCGATCGAGGACTACGCTAAGGGCGCCTGCACCGAAGCGGTGTGCCAGGCCGTGATCCGGCGCGCCCGCGCCGCGGGAAAGGAGGTCCTCATCGACCCTGCGCTGACCCGCGACTACTCCCGCTACCGCGGGGCCACCGCCGTCACCCCCAACCGGACCGAGGCCGAACTCGCCACCGGCATCCGCACGCACGCCGACGCCGACGCGGCCCACAACCGCGCCCTGGCGCATCACCTGATGGATCAACTCTCCCTCGACGCCGTCGTGCTCACGCTCGACAAGCACGGCGCGATGCTCATGGAACGCGGCGGCGAGCCCGTGACCGTCCCCACCGTGGCGCGTCAGGTCTACGATGTCACCGGCGCGGGGGACATGGTCCTGGCCGCCCTCATGGCCGCTCGCGCCAACAAGTTCGACTGGGAGGAGAGCGTCCGCTTCGCCAACGCCGCGGCCGGTCTGGAGGTCGAGATCTTCGGCGTCAAGCCCATCCCCTTCGAGCGCGTCCATCAGTCAATGATCGCCGAGCTGCGCAAGCAGTTCGGCAAGCAGCGCACGGCCGGTGAAGCGGCGGTCGAGGCGGCCGCGGCCCGGCGCGAGGGCAAGCGCGTCGTCTTCACCAACGGCTGCTTCGACATCATCCACGCCGGGCACATCTCGCTGCTGCAGAAGGCGCGGGCCCAAGGCGACATGCTCATCATCGGCGTCAACTCCGACGACTCCATCCGGCGGCTCAAGGGCCCCGAGCGCCCTGTCCACGCCGAGCACGACCGCGTGACCGTACTGGGCGCACTCGAACCGGTGGATGTCATCGTGGTGTTCTCGCAGGACACCCCGCTGGAACTCATCGAGAAGATCCGGCCCGATGTGCTCGTCAAAGGCGCGGATTACACGAAGGACCGCGTGGTCGGCGCGGACCTCGTCGAGGGCTGGGGCGGTCGCGTCGAGCTCGTGCCGCTGCTCGACGGCCGCAGCACGACGCGCTCGATCGAACGGATCCGCGCCACATGACCGGCGGCCTGCCCGATCTCAACGCGCTGCCGCTGCCGGACCTCTACCGCGAACTCACCCGCGACGGCATCGTCCGCCGTTTGCTCGAACTCGCCCGCGAAGAGGACCTCGGCTCACGCGGCGATGTGACGACCGCCTCGTGCTTCCCGCGCGACACCAAAGTCCGCGCCACACTCGTGGCGCGTCAGCGGGGCGTCATCGCGGGGCTCGCGACTCTCGAAGAGATGCGGTCGATCTTCGCGCCCGGCGTGGCCTACAAGGTCCGCGGGTCGGACGGGCAATGGGCCGAGCGGGACTCCGTGCTCGCCGGCTTCTCCGGCCCCGCACGCGAGGTCCTGGCGCTTGAGCGGACAATGCTCAACCTGCTCTCGCGCCTCTCGGGCATCGCCACCGCCGCGGCGATGTACACAAACGCGATGCGTCGCGGCGCCCCGGCGTGCAGCGCCGCCGTCTACGACACCCGCAAGACCACACCCGGGCTCCGGAACCTCTCGAAGTACGCCGTGCGCTGCGGTGGCGGCATGTGTCACCGCGTCGGGCTGTTCGACGCCGTGCTCATCAAGGACAACCACCTGGCGCATGTCTCGGCGAATGAACTCGGCGCGTTCGTCGCCCGCGCCGCCGAAGCGGCCCGCCGTGGCGGGCCCGTGCGGTTCGTTGAGGTCGAAGTGACCTCACTCGCGCAGCTCGACGCCATCCTGACGCTCCCGCAAGGCGTGGTGGACATCGTGCTGCTCGACAACATGCCGCTCAACGACATGCGACAGGCCGTCGAACGGCGCGACAAGGCCGAAGCGCCCCTCGAACTCGAAGCGTCCGGCGGGGTGACGCTCGACAGCATCGGCGCGATCGCGGCCACCGGCGTCGAACGCATCTCCGTCGGCGCGCTCACCCACAGCGCCCCGGCCCTCGACCTCGCCCTCGATTTCGTTTGAGTCCGCGACGCGGACTCAAGTCGGCCGAATCTGCTCCAGCATCCGCTCGATGTACCGCCACGCGTTGAGCGTCCGCCGCACACCCGCGAACTCGTCGGGCCGGCCGGGCTCGGACATCGACGCGAACCGCCTGCCGACATCGTCGATGTACGCCCGTCGCCGCTGCGCGGCCCACTCTTGAAACGCCGCAAGCCCGGCCTCGTTCCCGGCTTCCTGCGCCTCGCTCAGCCCTTCGCGGACCTCGAGGATCTCGGCGAGGAACCCGTCGGGGAGCGTGTTGTCGGGCGTCCCCGGCGCACCGCGCCGCCGCAGCAGCGTTTCGGCGCGCCGTTCGGGATCGAGCAGGGCCGCCCGTGCGTCGTTGAGCAAGGCCGTCCGGCGGACCGCCTCGGCGGGGTCGGCCGCCCGATCCGGGTGGCACCGCGCCGCGGCGCGGAGCCACGCCCGCTGAACCGCCGCCTCATCCACATCGAATCGCGGCTCAATCCCGAGTGTGTCGTAGGCGTCGGGCTGGTCGGGATGCTCCCGCGGGCCGGTCATCGCCGTATGCTAGGGTCTGCCGCGTGACGCATGCACCGTCGGCACGGTTCGGCGGGTGTGGAAAGGACTCTGGCTTGCCAAAGCACATCGGGATTGTCGGCGTGAGCCCGGAGGGATCGGCCTTCTGCTATCGCGTGATCGGCCGGCGCGCCTCCGAGGTGCAGACCCCCGAACAGCGCCCGCTGGTCTCGCTCCACAACCGCCCGTTCTCGAGCTATGTCGAGGCCCTGCACCGGGACGACTGGCCCCGCATCGCCGAGTTGCTGCGCGACTCGGCCATCGCGCTCTCGAATATCGGCGCGGACTTCTGTGTGCTGCCCGACAATGTCTGCCACCACGCCATCCACCTCGCCGAGGCCCACTCCCCGATCCCCTGGCTCAACATGATCGGACTCGTGAGCGACGCCCTGGAGGCCAACGGCTGCCGCAAGGTCGGCCTCATCGGCACCAAGTTCGTCACCTCGGGCTCGACCTACCAGACGGTGCTCGGGCTCCGCGGCATCCACCTGCTCGTCCCGCCGGACGAGGAGACGCTCGAGATCGACCGCATCATCTTTTCCGAAGCGGTCTTCGGGCGCGTCCGCGCAGAGTCCAGAGACCGCGTCACGCGTTCGGTGCGCGCGCTGGCCGACCGCGGCTGCGAGGCGGTCATCCTCGGGTCGTCCGAGGCGCCGCTGCTGATCGGCGCCGAGACCAGCCCGCTGCCCGTGTTCGATCCCGTCGACCTCCTGGCCGAGGCGGCGATCATGCACGCGCTGGGCGGCAAGAGCGCCGCCTGAGCGCAAGAAAAACCGGCCGCGAGATGCGGCCGGTGCGTTGCGAATGCTCGGATCGGGCCGTGGCCCGGATCAGTTCTTCTTGTACTTCACCGAGCAGCCGTAGGACTTCGTCTCGGGGGTCGCGACGGTCTCGCCGGCGATGACCTGATCCAGCGCGCTCTTGACATAGTTGACATAGTCCGAGTCGGACTTGTTGCCGCGATCGTCATTGTCGATCGCGCCCATGTAGCGCAGCTCGCCCTTCGTGTCGATGACATACATGTGGGGCGTGGTCTTGGCGCCGTAGGCCTTGCCGACCTCGCCGGCCTCGTCCACGAGGATCGGGTACTCGATGCTCCACTTCTTGGCGTACTCGGCGTCCAGACCGTACACGCCCGACTCGCGGCTCGAGGAGTTCACCGCGAGGAACACAACATTCTTGTCCTTGTAGGACGAGTAGAGATCCTTGAAAGTCGTCTTGGCCTCGTGATGGCGCACCACGAACGGGCACTTGGGATTGAACCACTCCAGCACCACGATCTTGCCGTCTTTGGTGTAGTCAGACAGCGTGTGCGTCTTGCCCGCGGCGTCCGTAAGCGTGAAGTCCGGCGCGGTCTGGCCGATCTTCGCCGAATTGGGCGACGCGGCCGTCGCCGGCTTGGCCAGCGCGGGGGCGACGGTCAGGGCGGCGGCGGCGACGGTGGCCAGTGCGGCTCCGACAAAGGCGAGTGTCCGATTCTTCATAAGCATTCTCCGTTTTCGGGTTGGGGCGCGCCACGCCGGCGAAGCTCGCCGAGGACCGAGGCCGCCGATTGGTGCTGTTCATTCATCAGTGCGTTCGGAAACGCCCGGGCCGGGAAGGTCAAATTCCCAAGATGTCGTCCGCTTGCTCCGGGTGATCGTGACAACCCCTCTGATATGGGGGGCTCCGCGGACTTCACCCTCATTGTAGGCCACCGTGAGGCGCGGGGCGTCCGCCGTGCCCTGGCGGAGGATGTCCAGCGGCATGGGGTCATGGTCTTCGATGCCGTACGGGAACAGGGTGACCGAGTCGGCGCCGGGGGCTTCGACAACGAGGTTCGACCCGTCCCAGTCGATCTCCACCGGCGGGTCGCGGACCTCGTCCAGCCGCGCCGGGATGGCCTCGCGCCACGCGTCGAAGCGGGCAGCGTCGGCCGAGCGGGACGGCGCGCCCGCGGCAGTCAGGGAAAGCTCGCTCTCCCCTTCACCAAACAGGCACTCCCTGCGGCACACGAGCCAATCGGCCTTGGCGGTGATCTGTGCGACAACTCCCTCGGGTGCGTCCGGCGCGACCTCGACAGGGAAAAGCAGCACAAACTCGCCCTCGTGGATGAAATCGAGCAGTGGACCGGGCGACTCGTGCCGCTCCGGCGCCGGCCACTTCGGCTCGCCGATCGTCATCCAATCCGGAGTCTCGAAGATCACGCGCGGCGGCAGACCCGTCTCGCCGGGGTTCCGCCAATAGAGGTGCCAGTCCTTCTCGATTCGGAACCGCGCCGCGATCCAAGTCGTTTGTCCGGGGGCCACGACGCTGTGCTCGGCGACGAGGTCAAAGGTGACAAGGCGGTTCCCCTCGGCCGGAGTCGGATCAGGGACCAGCGATGCCGGGGGCGCGCCGTACAGCGCCGGAGCCGCCAGCAGGATGAACAGGAGGATGGAAATGGCTAACCGCATGTCAGTATTGTACTTACGCAAACCGAGAGGTTGCAACGCCATTCCCGACCCTGAAAAGCAACCCACATCAACGAACCCGAGGAGACCAGCCGGTATTCTCTCCCATGATGAATCTCAAGAGAATCGCCGCGGCGTCATTGGTATTGCTGATTCTGATTGCCAACGGGGCGGTCGTGCCCGGCTGCGCCCCCAAAGTGTCGGACCGGAGCATCCGGTCCATCGGCGCGGGTGAGGTGATGACGCGGTACGCCGGGGGGGCCTCGGGTGTGCTCCTCATGGATACCCGCCCGGAAGAAGCGTTCGCCGAGGGGCATCTCCCGGGCGCGCGGAACCTGCGGCTCAAGGACATCAGCGGCGAACGGCGCGACCCGCGCCTCGAGGGCTACAAGTCGATCGTCGTCTACGCGGAGAACCCCGCGTCGGCCTCGGCGATCGCGATGACCAAGCGGCTGCTGGCGCTCGAGTACCGGAATGTTTTGCTCATGGAAGAGGGCATCGAAGGGTGGCGGGCGCGGGGCCTTCCGATCGAGGGGGAATGACCGGGCAACGCGCCCGACCTCCAATGAAAAACGCCCGATCGAGATCGACCGGGCGTCGGAGGTGGTTTGCGGAGCCGGTAAGCCCCTGGCGCGAGCGGATCAGTCGTAGAGCGCCGAAGTGTTGGGAAGCTTCGCCGACCGGAGATTGATGGTCGTCTCGATGCGGAAGTTCGACTGCGTCGTGTGACGCTCGGCGAAGAAGAAGCGGAGCGAATTGGCCTCATCGGGCACGAGGTTCGTCAGGCGATCGAGCTCGATCGTCTGCGTGCGGGCCGAGTGAACGCCGCCGAGGTCGATGACGAGCTGGTCGTTGACGAAGACCCAGACATCGTCGTCGCCGCGGAAGGTGAACATCTGGCCCTGGCCGGGCTTGTAGATGAATTCGGTGGCCAGTTCGTAGGTGAAGTGGAAGTTCTTGCCCGTGTTGGCGTAGTTGCCCATGAGGTCGTTGTTGATCGGGAAGAAGCCCTGGCCGGAGAACGACGGATCCTCGCGGTCATCGAACACATAGCGGTTGGTGCCGGGCACACGGTTGAGCGTGATCGACACGGACTTGGACTGATTCACGCCCGGCACGGTGCGGAACCACTGGGCGAACCCGTCCGGCGAGGTGATCCAGCCGGTGTAGAGATCCTTGGACCACGAGCCGGCCTTGTCGCCGAGACTCGGGTTGTAGAGCGCGGGGTTGATCGGGTTGCCCTGGACGTCAGTCCAGTCAACGGAGACCTTGTGGGCCTTCTTGCCGGCCGCGACGGGCTTCTTGTCCGCGTCGAGCGTGGACTGCACCATGCCGACATAGTGCGCGTACCCCGCCTCGGTCGACCCCGGCATCTCGAAGTCCGGGTGGCCGTTGGCCTCGTTGCGGGCGCGGAAGTCGCGCACAACGCCCGTGAGCGTCAGGGTGTCGGGAAGATCCGCGAAATCTTCGGCCTCGGTGGCCAGCGCCGTGGTCGCGGCGCCCGGGGCAAACACAAGCCCCGCGGCCGTCGCCAGACCCAGAGCGGTCAGCAACGCATTCTTGGTGGACTTCGAACTCATCAGGCACCTCCTGGTCCGCGTACACGCGGCCTTGTCAGGAACCCCGACGAGGGGCCCCGTCCCTTGCATCCACAACAACGCTCCGATTCACCGACGGGTGCTCCAAGCGGTGGGGCAAGGCAAATGACACCGGCGTTCCGTTGGTGACGACTGCGCCGTCGGCGCGGGCCTCACTCGGAGTTGCCGGGGAACGACTCAGCGAAAGCGACCACGGGCGGTCAGTGTTCTCGGTCGCAGGCGCCGCGGCCATGGCCGCCAGGCGCGACAGATGCGATTGCGCATCGAACGAAGACAAGAGGGGCTCGGCCGCGCGCTCGCGGAGAACACATGCGAGCATGGAGGGCGTCGGGCCGGGCGAATGAGTCGCAGACACCGGCGACTCCGCCAGCGGCGGCGAGGCCGTCTGCCCGACGGCCATGGCGGCGCCGACCGCCCCGAGGGCGGCCAGACCGGCGATCAATCGGGACCTGACTCTCCGCCGTGCCATCGGCACCTCCACGGGCGGCGCAAGCATCGCGCCTGCTTCGACCTTACGATGCGCCGGTCGCAACGCACGGGGCACGGACGCAAAACAACCGTCCGCGTTCCGGCTTTGCCGATCATTCGGGTGGCAGGGGCGTCCGCGACGGAGCGCACACGCACCATGCACTCAGGCACGCGGGCGAGGGAACGCTTGTGGACGCATTCGTCATCAACGGGGGCCGGCACCTTTCGGGTTCGGTCAGGGTCAACGGGTCCAAGAACGCCGCGCTGCCCATCTTGGCCGCGACGCTGCTGACCGATCAGCCGGTCACGCTCACGGACATCCCGGACCTGGCGGACATCTCGAACATGGCCCGTCTGCTGACCGACCTCGGCTGCCAGGTCGGGACCGCGGCGCCGCCCGGCGGCGAGCGGACCACCACGGTTCGCAGCGACCCCGGCAGCGACAGCCACGCCCGGTACGACATCGTCCGCACGATGCGCGCCAGCATCAGCGTCCTGGGGCCGCTGCTGGCCAAACGAGGCGAGGCACGCGTCTCCATGCCCGGCGGCTGCGCGATCGGCGACCGGCCGGTGGACCTCCACCTGCGGGGCATGGAAGCGCTGGGCGCCAAGGTCACGCTGGAATCGGGAGACATCGTCGCGCGGGCGCCCGCCGGCGGACGCCTCAAGGGCGCCAAGGTCTTCCTCGGCGGGCCGTTCGGCCCGACCGTCCTCGGCACCGCCAATGTCATGTCGGCCGCGACACTCGCCGAGGGCATGACCGTCATCGAGAACGCGGCGTGCGAGCCCGAGATCGTCGATCTGGCGAAGCTGCTCAACGCCATGGGGGCGCACATCAAGGGCGCCGGCTCGCCGCGCATCGTGATCGAGGGCGTCAAGGCGCTCACCGGCACAACGCACCGCGTGATGCCCGACCGCATCGAGGCGGGCACGCTGATGCTCGCCGGCGCGATCACGAACGGCCGGCTCACGCTGACCAACTGCCCCGTGGACTGCCTCATGGCGCTGCTGGATCGGCTCGAGCATGTCGGCGTCCATGTCCGCGTATCGAAGGATGACTCCGGCGACGGCACCCGCGCGACGGTCGATGTCTCGTGCGAGCGCGTGCTTCGGCCCGTGCAGATCTCGACGCAGCCCCACCCCGGATTCCCGACCGACCTCCAGGCCCAGATGATGGCGCTCCTCTGCCTGGCCGACGGCAACAGCGTCATCACCGAGCGCATCTTCCCCGAGCGGTTCCTGCATGTGGCCGAGCTCTCGCGCATGGGCGCGCATCTCTTCCGGCAGGGCCCGACCGTCGTCGTCAGCGGCGTGCGGAACCTCGTCGGCGCGCCGGTGATGGCCAGCGATCTGCGCGCCTCGGCATCGCTCGTGCTCGCCGGGCTCGCGGCCCAGGGGACGACGACCATCCGGCGGGTCTACCACCTCGACCGCGGCTACGAGGCGCTCGACCAGCGGCTCCGCGCCCTGGGCGGCGATGTGACCCGCGTCGATGAGAAGGAACTGCCCGAGGGCTAGTCCTCGTCGAACCCGCGTTCAATAAGCTGGATCAGCCGTGCGCAGGCGTCCTTGGCGCGGTCGCCCGTGGCGTTGATGCACAGTTCGGTGCCCTGCGTGGCCGCGAGCATCATGATCTGCATGATGGACTTGCCGTCCACGACCTCATCGGGGTTGTCGGCTCGGCAGACGGTGATCTCGCAGGGGAACTCCGAGGCGACCTCGACGAACACCATCGCCGGGCGCGCGTGCATCCCGAGTCGATTGCGGATCTTGACTTTGACTGCTTCGTGATCCGGCACGGCGCGCGTCCATGTCGCTCGGTGACCTATCGGTGGAGTGTCTGCGAGTCGGCGTCCTCCAGCAGCGTCCAGACATCGTCGACGCTGGTGGACTGGCGCAGGAACCTCCGGAAGTTGTCCTGGCTGAGGTTCTTGAAGATGACCTCCATGGCGCGGAGGTGCGCCTCGGGGTCGTCGGCGGGGCTCATGAGCAGGAACACCGAATACACCGGCTGGCGGTCGAGCGCGGCGAAGTCGATGCCCTGATGGCTGATCCCGATCGCCGCCGAGAGTTTCTTGACCGACGAGTGCTTGACATGCGGGATCGCGACGCCCTTGCCGAAGCCGGTCGAGCCCTTGCGCTCGCGCTCCAGCACGGACTTGATGATCTCGTCCTGGTACTTCTTGGCGATCGCGCCGGACTCGACAAGCGCGCCGACGAGATCCTTGATGACCTCGTCACGCTCGGCGCTCTGCAGCGCGGGAATGATCGCATCTTTGGAGATGATCTGACTAAGCTTCATCCGGAGGGTCCTCGGTCGCGCCGTCGGGTCAGCGCTTCGGGTTCTTGAGTTTTTCCTTGAAGTCCGTGAGTTGGCGCGACATCTTGTCGATTCCCAGATCGATGCACTCGTATACATCACGCCCGGCGGACTTGGCGATGAAGGTGTCGTGCTTCTCGACATCGACGCGGAGTTCCACGAAGAACTCGTCCGCCTGGGTCCGTTGCTCCACGACCACATCGATCTTCTGCACGCCGTCGTAGTACTTCGGCAGCCGCGCGCACTTCTGCTCGGCGTACCGAGAGATCGCGTCCGTGATCTGCAGATGTTTCCCAATGACTTCGATTCGCATGGGGTCTCAGGCCTCTCGCTTCCCGGCGGCCCCGGGGGAGGGGCCGGGGGGTGGTGCCGGGGTGTGGGAGTCTATCTTGGCCGCGCCGCCGGGTTCTGCCAAATGGCCCGGCGAACCGGGGGAGGGCTCGGTGAGAATCGTCGCGGTCGAACCGCGCACCTTGTCGGGCACAAGCACGCCCCCCGAGACGACGAACCGCAGCGCCTCGTCCAGCGTCAGATCGACGAAGATCACCTCCGAAGCCATCACCGTGATCGTATAGCCGGTGAACGGCGTCGGGCTCGACGGGATGAACACCGTCACGCACGCCGTCTTGGCGGCGGTCTCGATCACCGCCAGCGACTCGCCGGTCATCAGCCCCACCGACCAGATGCCCTTGCGCGGGTATTCGACCACCACCACGCGCCCCGCCTTGAACGCCTGCGACTCCTTCTTCTCCCCGAACACGAAGTCCACGACCTGCTTGACATGCGGGTAGACCTGTTTGACCCCGGGGATGCGGACGAGAAGCGACTCCAGCTGGATGTAGATCTTGCGGCCCAGGTAGTTCCCGACCAGCACACCCGCCAGGTAGACCAGCACAATCGCCACCACGAACCCGATCGCCTGCAGGTACCACCGGCTCTGCCAGATCTCCTGAAGGTTCTGCGCCCGCAGACGCTTGCGGATCTCATCGTCCGTCATCTGCGGACGGCCCGCCGCGCGGCGCATCTCCTTGGCCGCCGCGACATCCTCATCCGTCACGCGGTACCACGGCGGCAGCGAGCCGGCGGGCACGATGGTTGGCATCGCCACCACCACCGCCTGACGGACCGCGCCGTTGATCGGCTCGGCGATTCTCGTCTTGATGAAGCCGTACGCCCACCAAAGGATCGCCAGCGTCACCACCGACGGCAGCAGAATGCCCAGCCCGCGGAAGAAGAAGGTCCGGAAGTCGGACATGAATGTCTTGCGGTGTGGGGTCATGGGGATCGTCGGATCCTGGAGTCCGTGCGGGTCTGGCCGTCGCAGGCCAGCCCCATGTTCAAGCGACCATTGCTTCGAGCGTCCATGCCCCCGCCGAACGGCCACGGGGAACTCGTGGGCGTGAGTGTAGCCGAGGTGTCGGCGTCGGCGCTAGAACGAGCCCCGGTGCTCCCGGGGCTGCAGCGTCAGGCGGACCTCACGCCGCGACCCGTTCCGGCTCACCGTCACCGCGACTTCCTGCCCCGCCTCGAAGTCCCCCAGCACCCGATACAGATCGTCGAGCGTCGACACGCTCCGGCCCTCGATCGCCACAATGACATCGCCCGGCGTCAGCGCCGATCGCCGGCGCAGGTCCAGGTCCCCGCCGACGACCGGCCCGTCGCCCGATCCCGGCAAGACCGGCACGCCAAGCACGGCGTCGGGCGGACGCGATTGCTCGGCGACCTCCGGCAGGCCGGAAAGCCACCGGCGAAACTCCCGGTCCACCTCGGACAGCGGCATCCCCATCGCCAACTCCAGCGCCGAGGCGCCGCTGGGCTCATGACCGAAGTCGGCGACCAGCGCCTTGTAGAACACCCCCAGCACGCCGCGCTCGGCCAGAAACATCATTAGCGCCCGCGCGTGCGCATAGTTCGCGCTGGGCCGGACCGAGACGAACCTGTCCCGCGGCAGCGCCAGAAAATCCTCCAGCGGACGCAGCGCCGCCGAGCGCACCAGCCGCCGCGCGATGTTCGTCCGCCACGAGGGCTCGATCGAGTACGCCCCACCCTCATCAACCTCGACATCCTCCAGCAGCGACGCCATCCCCTCCTGCACCCAGATCGGATGAACCTGCCCAAGGCGGTCCATGTGCCGCCAATGCAGCACATGGAAGAACTCATGGCGCAGCGTCGGGCCGATGTCCCGCGTCACGAGCCGCTTGTCGTCGCGCGAGTAGGTCCCCCCCACCATCGCGTAGGGCACCAGCGACGAGAAATCTTGCGCGGTGGGGATGATCACCGTCACCCAAGGGTCGGGGCGCGCCGGCTCGGCCTCCGGAAAGAGACCCTGCGCCCGGCACCACGCCGCGACACGCTCCGCCTCGTTCCTGGCGTCCTCGAATCCCTCGCCCTCGATCGCCGAGAGCCACAAGAGCCGCTGCCCCGCGTCCCTGGCGCTCCGGTAGGCCTTGCCGAGCTTCTGCTCGGTGTCCGCAAACCTCGTCGAGGCCACCGCATCCAGCAGCATCCCCCACCGCTCGATGATCCGCGCGTACTTCTGAGACCCCCGAATCGCGGCCAGGTTCGGATCACGCTCCATCTCGTGCAGGTCCACAAACCCGAACGAGATCGCATCAATGAGCGCCTCGACCGACGCGTCGACCTCACCCCGACGCGCCAGGATGACCCCGAGGTTGTAGCGCGTGCGCGAGTCGCCGGGGTCTTCTCCGATGATCCGGCGCGCGATCGTCTCGGCGCGATCGAACTCGCCCGCGTTGAACGCCTCGAGCATCTCCTGCCTGGCCGGCG
>CAZSLT010000002.1:34647-43355 GCA_964607595.1 uncultured Phycisphaeraceae bacterium | reverse complement strand
GGCCTGCCGGCGTTCATCCTGCTTGCTGGGGTGCCGATCGGGGGCGTAGGACTTTGGGCGTGGATCAGACTGAGGCGTCGCGTATGCCGCGCCGGCGGGCACGCGCGATGGGTCGGCGCTTCGGGCGTCTCGCTGCTGGCGTTGGCGGCGCCCGTGGCGTTTCTCGCCATGATCCGTTGATGGTCCGGGGTCGGTGATCGCCCCGCCTGCCCGCGGCCGATAGAGTTATCTGATGAACCACCGCCCGACCCACACCGAGCTGCCCCCCGAGCTGGAGGCCCACCGCGTCCGCATCGACGCCAAGGCGCGGGAGCTCGGGCTCGACTACTACGAAGTGGTCTTCGAGGTGCTGGACTTCCAGACGATGAACCAGATCGCGGCGTACGGCGGGTTCCCCGTCCGCTACCCGCACTGGCGCTTCGGGATGGAGTACGAGAAGCTCTCCAAGCGCGACGCCTACGGGCTGGGCCGCATCTACGAGATGGTCATCAACAACGACCCGGTGTACGCGTACCTGCAGGAGTCCAACGCGGTCATCGATCAGAAGCTGGTCATGGCGCATGTCTTCGGGCACGCGGACTTCTTCAAGCACAACTTCTGGTTCAGCCGCACCGACCGGAAGATGATCAACACGATGGCGAACCACGCGACGCGGATCGCCAAGCACGCCGACCGGCTCGGGACCGACGCGGTCGAGCGGTTCATCGATGTGTGCCTGTCGGTGGAGCACCTGATCGATCCCTACTCGGTATTCTCCCCCCCCGCTTCCTCGCCCGAGGAGTCCGGCGGCTTCGAGCCGACGCGCCTGCCGGCCAAGAGCTACATGGACCCCTTCGTGAACCCCGCGGCCGAGATGGAGCGGCAGCGCCGGATCTACGAGGAGAAGAAGCAGGCGCAGAAGGGCAAGTTCCCGGCGCGCCCGGAGCGGGATGTGCTGGCGTTCATCCTCCGCCACGCGCGGCTGGAGGACTGGCAGCAGGACATCCTCTCGATCGTGCGCGATGAGTCGTACTACTACGCGCCGCAGGCGATGACCAAGATCATGAACGAGGGCTGGGCGACCTACTGGCACTCGAAACTCATGACCGAGCACTTCGCCGAGGCGTCGGAGATCGTGGACTACGCCGATCAGCACGCGGGCGTGGTCCACATGCCGATCGGCGGGTTCAACCCCTACAAGATCGGGCTGGAGCTCTTCAAGGACATCGAGCGGCGCTGGGACCGCGGGCAGCACGGCGCCGCGTGGGAGCGGCTCGAGCACATGGGCGAGCGCGAGAAGTTCGATGACAAGTCCAAGGGCGGTCGGGAGAAGATCTTCGAGGTCCGGCGGATCTACAACGATGTGAACTTCATCGACGAGTTCCTGACCGAGGAGTTCGTGGAGCGGCACCACATGTACCGGTACCGGCGCGATCCGCAGACGGGGGAGGTGCGGGTGGTGAGCCGCGACTGGCAACAGGTGAAGCAGGAGCTGCTCTACCGGATCACGAACATGGGCCAGCCGTTCATCTTTGTGGTGGACGCGAACTATGTGAACCGGGGGGAGTTGTACCTGGCGCACCAGTGGAACGGGCTGGACATGGAGGTGGCCAAGGCGTCCGAGGTGCTGCGGAATCTGCGGACACTATGGGGGCGGCCGGTGCACCTGCAGGCGCGGATCGATGATGAGTCGTGGTTGTTCTCGTGCGAGGACGGGCGCGGGGAGATGAAGAAGCAGAAGATCAAGGACGAGACGCCGCAGCCGGCGCACTTGATCCAATAAATAGCAAATCCGCAAAGGGCCAAATAGCAAACTTCAACACTCGATTTGCAATTTGGCTCTTTGCTATTTGGAGATTTCATCATGGGGTGCTGCGGCGGGCCCAAGACCGGCAAAGAGTTCGACTTCGATCACGAAGGTCCGAGCGAGGAGGACATGTGCCGATTCGGCTCGGATGCCGCGCGGTGCGAGTCTTGCAAGGCGGAGATCTACGACGAGGCGACGATCTGCCCCGCGTGCGGCCATGCGCAGGGGGCCGGCGGCGCGGGCACGAAGCGGTGGGTGCTGGTGGTCGCGCTGATCACATTCGTCGCGGTGCTGGCGTGGATCGGGCTGCCGCTGATCTGACGGGGCGCGACTCGGGAAAGAACGCGGCCACCCTGTGGGGCGGCCGCGTCGATGCACAGTGGTTGATCGTAAGGAACCTCGGCGTCGCGACTCAGCGGCGGCGGCGGGCGGCCAGGAAGCCGGCGCCGGCGACCAGGAGCGCGGAGCCCGGGGTCGGGATGATGTCGAGCTCACCGACGGCACCGGATCCGGACAGCTTGACTTCGATCTTGTCGAAGCCGTTGGGGCCCGGGTCGAGGTTGAAGGGGTTGATCGAATTGTCGCCCAGGCCGTTGGTGGTGCCGGTGGAGGCGACGACATTGCCGTTGAGATACAGGCGTACGCGGTAGGTCTCGCTCGACTCGATGTCGAGGATCTTGCCGCTGAGCGCGGTGCCGATGAAATCAAGGTTGAAGACGAGGCGACCGCCGCTGGCCTCGTCGTCGGGGTCGTTGGAGTCGTTGTCCTCGGAGATGATCATCACCTTGCCGAGCGCGACCGTGTTGGTGGGGTGATATCCGGGGGTGGCCAGATCGCTGTCGCCGCCGGTGGGGCTGGCGGTGTTGAAGATCATCGCGGTGTTGGGGCCGTTGTTGTTGAAGGCCTCGATCAGCATCCCGGGGATTTGATTGGTGACCTTGGTGCCGGTGGCCAGTGACTCGAAATCAACGGCGACGCCGGCCTGCGCCGAACCCGCGAGCGCAACGATACCCAACGCGATCACGCGCATGGACATACAAACTCCTCCGTGTATTGGCGGCCCGTGCGAGGCGGCCTGTGACTCTCTCTGACACTCTCACTGATGACGCCGGGGTTGTGCGACCTCGGCGAAACTGACGATGAGTGAAGATAATCCCCGCCTCGGGGGAGTCAAACGACATCCTCGAAATGTCTGACGATTCTCGGACGGTGCACGGCGGCTGCACCGGATGCGCCGACCGAGCTCGTCCTCTAATCGTTTCGTGCCGCGCGGGTTACATCGCGTCGAGCCACTCGGCGATCAGACGGACGCCGAAGCCGGTGGCGGATGATTTCACGAAGGGGCCCTTATCGCTCTCAACGGCGTGGACGCCGGCGATGTCCAGGTGCGCCCAGGGCGTGCCCTCGGTGACAAAGTAGGAAAGGAACGCCGCGCCCTGGATGGGGTGGGCCTTGCGGTCGGGGTGGGAGTTCAGGATGTCGGCGACATCGGACTTCATCATGTCGCGGTATTCCTGGTGGTGCGGCAGACGCCAGAGGCGCTCGCCGGAGACGGTGGACGCGGCCTCGAGCTGGGCGCGCAGCGCATCGTCGTCGCACCACATGCCGGCGTACACCGAGCCGAGCGCGATGACGACGCCGCCGGTGAGCGTGGCCAGGTCCACCACGCACGCGGGGTTCTCGGAGTCGCACGCCCAGCAGAGCGCATCGGCCAGCACGAGGCGGCCCTCGGCATCGGTGTTCGTCACTTCGACGGTGACGCCGTTGCGGTAGGTCATGATGTCGTCGGGGCGGAACGCCTCGTCGGAGATGGAGTTCTCGGCGACGGCCAGCAGCGCGACGACGGGGACCTTGGGCTTGATGACGGTGGCGATGGCGTGCATCGCGCCGATGACGGCGCACCCGCCGTCCTTGTCGCGCTTCATGCCGCGCATGAAGCCGCCGGTCTTGATGGAGAGCCCGCCGGAGTCGTAGACGAGGGTCTTGCCGACGAGGACGATCGGCTTGGCGTTCCGCCGTGCCCCGCCCCTGGGCTTGTACTCGAGGCGGACGAGGCAGGGCGGGTGCTCGGACGCCGCGCCGACGACTGCCAGCCCCGTGAGCTGCTCGCGCTGGAGCTCGGCGCCGGCGATGACGCGGCAGGAGAGGCCGACCTTGCGGGCCATGCGCTGACAGAAGTCGGCGACGGCGGTGGTGGTGCAGATGTTGGGCGGGGTCTCGGAGATGTTGCGGGCGATGTTGGCGGAGTAGGCGAGCCCGAGGCCGCGATCCATGCCGTTGCGGAAGGACGCGTCGGAGGCGTGCACCGCGAGCGCGGTGCGCACCGGTGTGTTGTTGGCGCTGCCTTTGAAGTGATCGCGGTTCCAAGCGATGAGGCCCAGCCCCTCGCCGAAGGCGGAGCCCGCGGCGGGCGCGGGGACCTCGGCTCCCTTGAGGGCATGGGCGATCTCGATGTCGGCGCCGGTGGCCTTGAGCGTGGCGAGCCGGCGGCCCAGCGAGCCCGCGGCGTTGCGGAGCGTGTCGGTGGTGAGTTTGGCGCGGTCGCCCAGGCCGAGGATCAGGACCCGGTCGTACCCGCCGCTCCCGCCCGCGCCGGCGCGGCCGGAGGGGAAGGCCTCGGCGATCGTGCCGGAGTCGCGTGTGACCTCGGGGCGCTTGATCGCGTCGGCGGCGGCGCCGGACTTGTCGAGCGCGGCCGTGGCGCGGTCCAGGGACTCGTTCTTGAAGCAGCCCAGCACGAGAATCTTGCGGGTCGGGCGGGCGGACAACGACACGGACTGGAACATGCGGTCTCCTCTGGAATGGGCGCGCGGGGGCGCGGTCCCTCGAATGGGCGAGTGTACCGACTCGGGGGCGAGGAGGGTGCGGGGCGGGGGGCTTACGCGGCCTTGCAGGCCGTGGCGCCGCCCTCGTAATGATGGTCCAGCATCCAGCGCAGGACATCGCTCATCGTCACGATGCCGACGCACGAGCCGTCGTCGTCGAGCACGGGCAGGCAGGAGATGTGGTGCTTGAACATCTTGCATGCGGCGTCGGAGACGGCGTCGTCCTGCATCGTCGAGACGATGGTGCGTGTCATCACCTGATGGGCGCGCTTCTGGAGCGTGAGGAAGTCGGTCTTGCGCTCGGCGAGCTTGCCGATGAAGGGGCTGATGTTGCGGAGCAGGTCGCGGTCGGAGATGACGCCGACGGCCTTGCCGTCGTTCACGACGACGACATGATGGAAGTGGTGACGATCGAAGGCGTCCTTGATGATGCCCAGCGAGGTGTCCATCGTCACGGTCACGACATTGCGGGTCATGATGTTCTGCACGGTTTCCATCGGTCGGCCCCTTGCCCTGAGTGTGCCTGTGGGTTTATCGGCGCGCGGGGGGCGGCGGTAGACTCCGGGGATGGGAGACCGGAAGCAGAAACGCGGAGTCGGGGCCGGGCAGGGTCCGGAAACATTGCACGCGCCCTGGCGCGGGGCCTATATGGACCAACTCGACGAGTCGGCCCGGCGGGAGGCGATCGAGAAGGAGAAGGGGCGTGAGGCGTGTTTCCTTCGGGCCTACTGGCTGTCGCCGGAGGCGGACGAGGAGAACCATGTGATCGTGCGGCGGGGCGGGGTGACGGACCCGGCGGGGGGGATGATCCTGCTGAACAAGTTCCCGTACGCCAACGGGCACCTGCTGGTGGCGCTGGGCGAGAGCCGGCCGACGCTGCGGGACCATGAGCCGCGTCAGCGCGCGGCGCTGTGGTCACTGGTGGAACTGGCGGTGGAGTTGTGCGAGCGGACGCTGCACCCGCAGGGCGTGAATGTGGGCGTGAACCAGGGGGCCGCGGCGGGCGCGGGCGTGCCGGAGCACCTGCACGCGCATGTGGTGCCGCGGTGGCACGGCGATGTGAACTTCATGACGGTGGTGGGCGATGTACGAGTGATCAGCAAGGCGCTGGATGAGATGGCGGACCGGTACCGTGAGGTATGGAAGGGGATGCGGGGGTGAAGAAGCGATGGATCATCTCGGGTGTGGTGTTGGCGCTGGTCGTGACATTGGTCGGCGCGTTGCTCGCCTTCAACACCTCAACCGGCCCGGCGGTCTCCATTATTGATGAGACGCCCATTCTCGCAACCGAACTACCGGGCACGATTGAGGACAACGCGGCCAAGGCGTACCGGATGTTGATCTGGGAACTCGCCCGCGAAGCGGGGGAAATGGAGCCCTACACACACAAGACGACGAGCGCGATCAAGAGTGATCCGGGCAAGTACATCGCGCACGCCGATCGGATCGTCGAAATCTCGCTGATGGAGCGCGCGGACTGGGGCGTGGAACGAGACATAAGTTCGCTCGTGCCGCATGTTTCAGAGATGCGCGCGCTGGACAGCGTGCTTCATGTGAAGACCGAGGCGCTGGCCGCGGTGGGCGACGGCGAGACGCTGGGCACGGTGCTGGCGGCGCGTGTGCGGATGGCTGAGCATCTCGCGGTGGGGTGGTCGCTGATCGAGTGGGTGACGGCCGAGAGGATCATGCTGAGCGCCTTGGATGATGCCGAGGCGGCGATCGGCCCGCTGCTCGCGTCGAAGCCGGGCGCGGACGCTCTGGCGACGGAGTTGGAGGGAATCGACGCGTCGGACCCGCTGGGCGTGAAGGGCGCGATCGAGTCGGACATGATCATCGTGGCCGCGGGGTTGCGGGATGGTTTCTTCGCCGATGAGAACATCATGATCGGCTCGGGCGATGCGCCGAAGTTGAAGGGACGGCGGGCGAGGCGCCTCGCGCGGCTCATCGATGAGCTCCGGCCGCGGATCATCGCGGCGATGACGATCACGGGCCCGTCGGACCTGATCACCGCGCTGCAGAACAAGTTCGAACACGAGTCATCGGGCAACGGGTGGGTGATCTCCGACTTTGCGAAGATTCATGACCGCGCGCGGGTGCTGAGCGAGCGCATCACAGACCTGCGGGAGCGGTTGCGCGCGGCGGCGCTGAAGGATTGAGATCGAGCGACCGGCTCGGCACCGGCCGGCTCGCGCGGCCTGGTATCACCGCCCCGCGTGGCGGGCGATGACAAACGCCAATTCCAGCGCCTGGTGGTAATTCAGGCGCGGGTCGCAGGGCGAGGCGAAATTCGTCGAGAGGTCCTGCTCGGTGACGCCGGCGCCGCCGCCGAGGCACTCGGCCACATCGTCGCCCGTGAGCTCGAAGTGGACGCCGCCGAGGTGCGTGCCGGCGCGGGCGTGGATGTCGAACGCCTGCGTGAGCTCGGAGAGGATGTCGTCGAACGAGCGGGTCTTGATCCCGCCGGCGGTGGTCGTGCCGTTGCCGTGCATCGGGTCGCAGGTCCAGAGGACTGTTCTTCCCGACTCGGCGACGGCCGCGAGCAGGCGGGGCAGGGCTTCGGCGATGCGGCGCGCGCCCATGCGGTGGATGAGAACGAGTCGGCCCGGCTCGTCGGCGGGGTTCAGCGTGTCGATGAGCGCCAGCAAATCCGCGGGGGTGGTGGCGGGGCCGATCTTGACGCCGATTGGATTCGTGATGCCGCGGAAGTACTCGATGTGCGCACCGTCGAGCGCGCGGGTGCGCTCGCCGATCCAGGGCAGGTGCGTGGTGAGGTTGTAGTAGCCGTCGCGCCGGGGGACGGTGCGCGTCTGGGCGGACTCATAGAGCAGGTTCAGCCCCTCGTGGCTGGTGAAGAACTCGACGCGCGTAAGGTCGTCCACGGTCTTGTCGCCCAGCGCCTCCATGAACTCCAGCGCATCGGCGAGCTGTCGGCTCATGCGGGTGTACTGCTCGCGGAGCGGCGCGGGCAGCGAGGCGTGGTCGATGAAGCGCAGGTCCCAGTACTCGGGGTGGTGGAGGTCGGCGAAGCCGCCGTCGATGAGAGCGCGGATGAAGTTCAGCGTCACCGCGGCGTGCTGGTACCCGCGGACCATGAGGTGCGGGTCGGGCGTGCGCGACTCGGGCGTGAAGGCGGCGCCGTTCACCAGGTCGCCGAAGTAGGAGGGGAGCGTGAGGCCGTCGCGCGTCTCGGTGCTCGAAGATCGCGGCTTGGCGTACTGGCCGGCGAACCTGCCGACGCGGATCACGGGCTTCTTGAGACCCTGGACGATCACCAGCGACATCTGCAGGAGGATCTTGAGCTTGTTGGTGATGACCGAGGGGGTGCAATCGGCGAGTGTCTCGGCGCAGTCGCCGCCCTGGAGGAGGAACCGCTTGCCCCGCTGGGCCTCGGCGATGAGCCGCTTGAGGCGCTCGACCTCGAACGAGGTGACCAGGGGCGGGAACTCTCGGAGTTTGGCGACGGCCCGATCGACCGCGTCACGGTCCGGATACACGACCTGGTGCGCGTGCAGACGCTGCTTCCAGGAGTCGGGGGACCAGTTTGCGGGCGTGGTGTGCGGCATGGGTCTTCGGGGTCCGGGCTCGTGCGGATCGTGAGTATAGATCGGCGGATTCATCGACCGGTCGGGCGTGACGCGGCCTGCAAACGGGCGCAAGTTCAGCGCGAAACCGAAGAATGTGTGCAAAAAGCCGGATTTGCGCGGCGCGTGATTCATCCGGGCGCGGGCATTCGACGATAACGCCTGCGGAACACGGCCCGCGGCGCATGTGCGTGCGGGCCACGATGAGTCACATCCCCATCGGGGGAGCCGGGCGGTTTCGAGGTCGCTGGGTGCGGCGTTGGGGCGGTCCCGGGATCAAGGAGTCGGACAGATGGCAACGACCACCAAGCGACGCGCTTCGCGCACGACGAAGCGCACCAAGCGGACCCCCGCGGGGACGCGGACGAGCAAGGCCCGCAAAACCGGCCGCAAGGCGACCGCCAAGCGGACCGGCACGAAGAAGACCACCGCCCGCAAGTCGACCCGCAAGGGCACCGCTCGCAAGAGCACCGCCAAGAAGTCGACGGCCCGCAAGTCGACCCGCAAGGGCACCGC
>CAZSLT010000002.1:26116-34547 GCA_964607595.1 uncultured Phycisphaeraceae bacterium | reverse complement strand
GCACCGCCAAGAAGTCGACGGCCCGCAAGTCGACCCGCAAGGGCACCGCTCGCAAGAGCACCGCTCGCACGGGCACGGCGCGGACAACCGCCAAGCGCTCCGCTCCGAAGCGCTCGACCGCCAAGCGCACGGGCGTCAAGAAGACGGCCCGTCGCACCGCGACGACCGCCGCTTCCGCCAAGCGCACCACCGCCCGCAAGAGCGCCCCGAAGAAGGGCGTCGGCCGCAAGGCCTCGGCGAAGCGCTCGACCGGCCTCCGCCTGGTCGGCACCCGCGCCCGCCGGACTTCCACGGGCCGGATGCGCCGCGCGGCGTAAGCCACGGAACAAACCCGCCCGGGGCCACGGCTCGCCACGATCGAGCCACACGGGCGGGAACGGACAATCACAGGGGCCGCGTCTCAGCACGAGTCGCGGCCCTTGTCGTTTTTGGCGTCGGGGAACCGCGCAGATTCTGCGCCCCTCCGGCCGGGCACGGAACGCCGGATGGGCGTGAATTCCGTTAATGCGGGCTGGGGGGAATGGAACTGAAGTTGCGGTGCGGTCGTGACGACGAGGGATGTCATGATCGACGCGACGGGCTGGAGCGATGGCGTTGCGGGGGCCGATTCCTTAGAGGTCGGGAGTGTTTCCGCGCCCAGGGCCGCGTTGATCGCGGGCGAATGGGCGTGGATGGTCCCGGGCGGGGCGGAGTCCCGGCTGATGTTCCAGCGGATGCTCGCGTCGTGGGCGTCGGATGTCCTGGCCCTGCGTGCCGGGGGCATGGACCGCCCGTGTCACCACGAGCGCTGGAAGCCCGCGCTGAAGTCCGCGGCGTAAGCCGCTGGCACGGGGCGTGCGGTAGTCGGGATCGAACGGGGCGCGGCCGCGCCCCGGAGGAGCGCACGGATGGGCGGCATCACTGCTGGCGTCGGTATCTTTTCCGGCATCGACACACAGAGCCTGATCAGCCAGTTGCTGGCGATCGACTCGCGACCGAAGCTGCTGGCGCAGCGCCGCATCGCGGAGCTACAGCGTCAGCAGGCGGCGTATCTGGACATCAATTCGACGCTGCTGGCGCTCAAGACGGCGGGCGAGAAGTTCGCGACCGCCAAGATCTTCTCGAGCGCTCAGGCCGCGAGCTCGGACCCCGAGGCCCTGACCGCCACGGCGGGCACAAGCGCCGTGCCGGGTTCGTATCAGTTCATCGTGAACCGGCTGGTGAGCACGCAGCAGTCGCTCTCGCGGGGCTTCACGGACAAGGACTCGACGGGCATCGGCGCGACCGAGTTCAGCTTCGAACTGGGCGGCGGCGGGCTGGCGTCCGACACGGCCTTGTCTGAGCTCAACGGCGGGACGGGCGTCTCGCGGGGGAAGATCACGATCACGGACAAGTCCGGCGCCACCGCGACGGTGGACCTGTCGGCGGTGGTGACCGTCGAGGATGTGCTGGACGCGATCAACAGCGCCACGGGCGTGAATGTCGAGGCGCGGGTCGGCGGGGACGGCTTCATCATCGAGGACACCTCGGGGGGCGTCGGCAACCTGACGATCGCAAACGCCTTCGGGCACACCACGGCGACCTCGCTTGGCATCGCCGGGACGACCGCGGGCACGGAGATCACCGGGTCGCAGGTTCGCAAGGTGACGGGGCTGACGCCGCTGTCGCTGCTCAACGACGGGCGGGGCGTGCTGATCAAGGACGCCACGACGAGTCTGACGATCACCGACCGGGCGGGCAACGCCGTCAATGTCTCGCTCGGCGAGCTGACCCAGACGGCGCCGGACCCGGAGACGGGCGAATCGGTGACGACCGTCACCCAGCGGCGCGCCACGACCGTGCAGGATGTCATCGACTACATCAATACCCAAGCGACCGCGGCCGGCGCGCAGGTGACGGCCTCGATCAACGCCGAGGGCACCGGCATCGCGATCACCGACACCTCGGGCGGCGGCGGGAACCTGATCGTCGCCGGCGCGGTGGGCTCGAGCACCGCCGACGACCTGGGAATTACGGGGAATGTCGCGGCCAACGAGATCCAGGGCCGCCGCCTGCTGGCGGGGTTGAACTCGACGCTCTCGACGGGCCTGCTCGGCGGCGCCGGGTTCGCCGACACCGACTTCACCGTGACCGACCGCGCCGGCAACAGCGCGACGGTCAATCTCGATGCCGCGTCGCTCGGGGGCTCGGTGACGGACATCATCAACGACCTGAACGACAAGCTCGCCGGGGCGGGCGTTCTGGTGACCGTCGGGCTGAACTCGGCCGGTAACGGTCTGTCGCTCACGGACAGCTCGGGCGGCTCGGGGAACCTGATCGTTGCCGGGGCGGGGGCGACGGCGCTGAAACTCGACAACACGGGTGTGGCGTCGGACACGATCCAGGGCGGCAATCTCCAGTCGGCGTGGCTGAGCCGGGCGACGCGCCTGAGCGAGCTGAACGCGGGGCGTGGGCTGGGGACCGGGACGATCCGGATCACCGATGCCGCGGGAACGACTACCTCGCTGTCGATCGGATCGTCGATCAAGACGATCGATGATCTGATCAGCCTGATCAACGGTTCGCCGGTCAATGTGAACGCCTCGATCAACGCCAACGGCGACGGCATCACCATCACGGATGCGTCCGGCACGGTCGCCGGGAAACTGACGCTGGAGGATGAGTCCGGCGAGGTCTTCAAGCGGCTGGGGCTGGTCGGGGAGTTCGAGGACGACGGGAATGGTGTGATCGCGGCCAATGGTTCGTTCGAGCGAACGCTGACCTTCAACCCGACCGACACGCTCGACACGATCGTGAACGCGATCAACAACGCGGGCGTTGGCGTGCGGGCGTCGATCATCAACGACGGCAGCGGTGTGACCCCCTACCGCGTGAGTTTCACGAGCGTGAACTCGGGCGCCATCGGGCGGGTTATCATCGACACCGGCGGGCTGGACCTGGGGCTCTCGACGCTGAGCGAGGGCCGTGACGCCGTGGCCTTCTTCGGCTCGGATGACCCGGCCACCGCGGTGGTGCTGACGAGCGCGACCAACACGCTCGACGGCGTCGTGGCGGGCGTGACGATCGACCTCAAGCGCGCGACCAACGAACCGGTCGAACTGACGGTGACCAAGGACACCACGGCGATCGAAACCGCGGTGGATGATTTCGTCAAATCATTCAACAAGGTGCTCGAGACGATCGGCAAGTACGACAAGTACGACGCCGAGGCGGAGGTCCGGGGCGTGCTGCTGGGAGACAACACCGCCGGCAGCGTGCGCACCAGACTGCTCAGCGCGGTGCAGGGACGGGGCATCGGCGTCGACTCGCAGTTCGACTTCCTCTTCCAGGTCGGCATCAAGATCGGCGCCGGCGCGAAGCTCGAGTTCGACCGCGACCAGTTCCGCGAGGCGCTGGAGGCGGACCCCGAAGGCGTGGCCGAGCTGTTCTCGGCGAGCAAGCTGTCGTCGCGCGAGCCGATCGAGGTCGCCCCGGGCGTGTTCGTCAACAACACCGACCCCGACTCGTACACGAAACTGGGCATTCCGGGCGTGATCGGCGACATCGCCAAGCAGCTCACGAACTCGGTGGACGGGCTGCTCACGAACAAGAACAAGTCGATCGACTCGTCGATCGATCTGCAGGAAGGCCGCATCGAGCAGTTCGATGTCATCATCGCGAACAAGCGGGCGCGGCTGGAGGCGCAGTTCCTGTCGATGGAGCGGGCGATCGCCCAGTTGCAGACGCAGTCGTCGTCGCTGGGCAGCATCGGGCAGCTCGGGTAAGCACCCCCGAACCGGGGTGGCGCAGCGGAGCGCCGCGGCCCGGGCTGAAGGATTCGGGGCCGGGGGCGCTCAGGTCGGACGCCGCGGGAGCCGATAGCACGGAACATGGCATTCGATGTCAACAACCCGTACTTCCGCACCAAGGTGCTCACGGCGAGCCCCGAGCAGCTGCGCATGATGCTGATCGAGGGAGCGCTGAGTTTCATGCGCGAGGGGCGCGAGGGGCTGGCGGCCAGGAACTACGAGAAGTCGTACAACGGGCTGTCGCAGGCCAAGGCGATCATCATGGAACTGATGAACGCCCTGAAGCCCGAGGTGTCGCCGGAGCTGTGCACCCGGTTGCAGAGTCTGTATATCTACATGTTCCGGATGCTGACCGAGGGCTCCTTCGAGAAGAACCTCGCCAAGATCGACGAGGCCATCGAGCTCATGGAGTACGACCGCGAGACCTGGGCGCAGGTCCTTGAGAAGCTCGCGGATGAGAAGAAGGGCGCAGTCGCATCGGCCCCGGCCGGCACGGCCGAGGGCAAGCCCGCGCCGCGCGGCGCTTCGATCTCCCTCAGCGCGTAAGCGTCGAGAGCAAATTGTCGAATACGAAGGGAAGCGGCACATGCGCCTCGGCGCGCCGCTCGGCCTGCGCCAGGGCGTCGATCGCCCGCAGCGTCGCGCCGGGATCATCCAGCGAGGCCCGGAGGCGCTCGCGCAGGTGCTCGGCCAGCAGATTGAACATGTGCGAGGCCCCGGCCTGCGTCGCCGACTCCTTGCTCGCGTTGGCGTGGGACTTCACCCAGGACGTCGCCCAGTCGTCGACGAGTTTGGCGAGCGTCGGCCCGTGTGACGGGTCAAACCGGCCCCGGTCCAGGTCCGCGAGCACCGGATCGACGCCCGAACGCCAATCGGCGATGCCGGATCGCGCGGCCAGCAGCGCACGCCCCGGCGAGCCCCCCGCGTAGCGCTCGACCCATTTCAGCGATGAAGCGTCGAGTCCGAGATCGGCACGCCCGAGCCACTCCGACATCGAGGCGTCGTCGAGAGCGTGGAACGAGACGATCTGGCAACGCGAACGGATGGTCGGCAGGAGCGCATCGAGCGAGGTCGTCACGAGGATGATCACGGAGCCGGAGGGCGGCTCCTCGAGGCACTTGAGCATCGCGTTCTGCGTCGGCGCATTCGTCGGCGAGCGGTCGAGCAACTCGGCCTCGTCCACGATGAACACCTTCGAGGCGAGCGAGTCGACGCGGATCGACGGAGCCATCGCGATCGGCTCGAGCAGGTGATCGATGATCACTTCTTTGGCGATCGTCATCTGCTTGCGCGAACGGACCCCGGAGTCCGACGAGAAGGACGCGAGTTCTTTCGTGATGACATGCAGGTCGGGGTGGTTGCCCGAGGCGATCAGCGATTGCGTGCGGCTCTCGGGGTCGGGGCGCGGGACCCCCGCGAGGTCCGGCGCGGTGGTCGGGTCCAGCAGCATCGAGGCGAAGGCCATCGCGGCGGTGAACTTCCCCACTCCGTACGGCCCGGCGAAGATCCAGGCATGATGGATGCGCCCAGACCGAACGGCCTCCACGAGCGTGGAAACGGCGCGATCCTGCCCGAGGATGTCGTCGAGCACGAGGAGACTCGGCTTCGCGTCCTGCGTGTCGCTCTCGATTCTGGTCGTGGCGGGCATGCCTATAGCGTAGCGACCCGTCGAATCAAAAAAGAGAGAGGCGCTCTCGCGCCCCTCTCTGGTTCACGACTCCGATCATTCCCGCTCAGGAGCGCCGGCGATGCCCCGAAATCAGGCCCGCCGGGGCGAGCAGCGCGAGCGCCGCGGGGGCCGGGACTGCCTGAAGCTGAATCCCGTTGATGTTCCCGAATGACTCGATATCCAGCGTGAATATTCCGGTTCCGACAAAGTACAGCGTCCCGTCCACCACCGGAACGCGGAAAGTCGTGTGTGTCACGCCTTGCTCGAACATCCCGGTGTACGGGCCGTCGCCCGTCACATCGTCGAGGAATTCATTGAAATCATTGGATAACCAGGTGAACATCGTCGGCTCATCGGGATGATCGACCTGAATGCCATAGAGCGTCAGGTCGTACAGCCCGTCCTGCAATCCCTCGAAATAGAACTCCGCCAGCACATCGCCGAACAGGAACAGCGAGTCGTCAAGTAAGGCCTTGGAGTCGCCGCTGGTGTTGGGCGACGGCGTGTGCAGAACGCTCATAAAAGTGAATGAGTCGTTGCGCAGCGTCACACCCGTGGAGTTGCCATCAAGGTCCACCAAGGGGAACACTGTCGTCACGCCGTCGGTGCTGATGCTGTTCCACACGCCCGATGCGCCGGCGGCGCCGAACGAGCTGGCAGGCACGCCCGCCGCATCTCCGAAGTCGATATTAAAGCTTTGTGCTTCCGCCGCTCCGCCGCACGATAGAAGCGAAAGCACACCCATCGCCAACAGTTGAACCTGAGTCATCTCATCCTCCCGGAGTTCGAGCGCGACCGCAGAGCACCCCGGAACCATTCCGAATGATCCGCGGTCTTCATACCGGACGCATAACCCATCGACGCGTTCCGATCCGAAGCCTACATGAGTGCCCGGAAGGGGTTGCGTCGCCTCTTTTCCTATAGGAGTGCAGGCAACACCCGCGCCAGCCGCTCGTACTGCCCGATCGAGTTGTACCGCTGAGCGCTGACTCGAATCACCCGCGCCGGCGGCCTCGGATAGTACGACACCGGCGCCTGAATCCCGTGCCCGTGCAGCAGTGCCAATTGCAGAGCATCGTGATACGGACGCCCCGAGGGCGTCGCGCCGGGCGCATCAGAGATCGGTAGCGCGGCCATCGATCCGATCATCTCCGGCGGCGCGGGCGGGGCGCACGAGAGCGCCTCGCACAGGACGTCCTGCGCGGCCAGCGCCAGCTCATGGTTCTCACGCATGACCTGGTCCCACCCGCCGGGGCGCATGGAGCCGATGACGCTGATCGCCTCGGGGATGCAGAGCACGGCGCTGTGATCGCGCGTGCCGGACCAGTCGAAGAGCCGGTGCAGATCGGGCCGGCTGTCCGGCGGGGCGCCGTATCCGTGGGAGATGACAGTCGGCATCACCGGGTGCGGCGCGTGTGAGCCGACATGCAGGAATGCCGCGCCTTTGGGGGCACAGAGCCACTTGTGGCAGTTGCCGGTGTAGTAATCGGCGTCGATGGCGCGGAGGTCCAGCGGGACCATGCCGGGGGCGTGCGCCCCGTCGACGAGCGTCGCCACGCCCCGCGCCCGCAGCGAGCGCACGATGTCGGCGATCGGGAAGATGAGCGCTGTCGGGCTGGTGATGTGCGAGATCATCGCCAGGCGCGTCCGGGAGGTGATCTTCTCCATGATGGCGTCGGTGACGCGCGACGGGCGGTCGATCGGGAACGGCACATGCGCGACGACGACTTTGGCCCCGGCGCGTCGCGTGAAGTAATCCAGCGCGCAGAGGCAGGCGTTGTACTCGTGGTCGGTCGTGAGGACCTCGTCGCCCTGGCGGAACGGGAAGGACGCCAGCACCGCGTTGACGCCCTCGGTGGCGTTGGTGACGAACGCGAGGCCCGACGCATCGGCGCCGAGGAACGACGCGAGTTCGGCGCGGGAGTTGTCGACCAGCGCCGGAAGTTCCTCGACCATGAACCGGACGGGTTCCCGCTCGGCGCGGTCGCGCAGCGACTGTTGGTGCGCCATCACTTCGATGGGGCACGCGCCGAACGATCCGTGATTAAGGAAGCAAACGGCGGGGTCGAGCGACCAGCGATCGGCCAGCGGCGACCGATCAGCCGACGACATCGATGACGCGTCCGGCGTGGACGCCCGTAGCGGCGGCGTTGCGGTCATACGGGTGACGGTACATCGGCAGCGTGTTGGTTGCGGTGGGCGTCGGCTCCTGCGAAGAGAAGTCGATCCCGCCGGGGACAGTGGCCGCGATAAGGCGCGCCAGGCGCAGGGACGCGGCATGATCCGGGCTCGACTGAACCGGCGTCGCGGGGGCCACCGGCGCGGCGGGGCGCTGGGCCGGGGCGGTTCGCGCGCCCGGCGTGACGCCGTAGGCGCGGGCGACATGGAACGGGATGGAGGGGGGAATGGTGGTCATCGGACGCCACGAATATACCCCGCGCTTCGGGTCTGTGAATGGTGCAATCGTGGCAAGACAGCGAAACCGCGCCGATGATGCGGGGTCCGGGGCCGGTTATGCGCCGTCCGAAGCCGCTTGGGCGCACAATCTGCGCATCGCGGAATGGGTTGGTGGTGAAATTGCGGGCGACAGGAATCGAACCTGCATGTCCGTGAGGACACGGGAACCTAAATCCCGCGCGTCTGCCAGTTCCGCCACGCCCGCGGCAATGGTCATACGATCTTATCGCCCGGGCGACCCCCGGGTTCCGGGTATCGACCCGAGAGGAGCCGCGTCATGTCGAAGTTTCATCGAACCCCTTCGTTGAGCCCGTTGATGCTGCGCCTGGCGCTGGGCGTGATGTTCCTGGTCGCCGGGATCGGCAAACTGACCATGCAGGAGCACATCGGCCACTTCGCGGTGCAGATGGAGCAGATGGGCGTCGGGCGCGTGATCACGCCGTCTCCCACCCCCTCGAACCCCCCACCGCCCGAGACACCCGCGACGACCGCCGAAGAGTCGACACCGCCGCCGACACCGACCGACGACACGACGGAG
>CAZSLT010000002.1:0-26016 GCA_964607595.1 uncultured Phycisphaeraceae bacterium | reverse complement strand
GACGACCGCCGAAGAGTCGACACCGCCGCCGACACCGACCGACGACACGACGGAGACGCCCGCGGTTACCAGTGACGGCGAGACTCCTGAAGGCGAGGTTGAGGACGAGCCCGTAACCGAGAGCGCCGTGGTCGCGGACGACGCCGTCGGCACTGCCACGATGACAGACCCGGGCGCGGGGCCGGTGGTCGAGGCGCGTCGCGTGGACATGCTCACTGTGTCGCTGAAGGACGCCTCGGAGGGCAACGACGAGCGGGCCCGGCTCATCCCCGCGGCGATGGGGGCCAAGCCGTGGGCGAGCGGTCTCGCCTGGGCCGCGACGATCACGGAGATCGCGGCCGGCGGGCTGCTGGTGGTGGGGCTCTTCACGCGGCTGTGGGCGTTGAGTCTGATGTGGGTGATGGGCGTGGCGATGTGGCTGACGCAGATCGGCCCGGTGGTGATGTCTCGCGTCCCGGACACCGGGGTCCTCGGGTTCCTGCCGAAGCCCGGCATCGCGGGCGACAACTGGCAGACTCTCATCCTGCAGTTCGTGCTCTTCATGGTCGCGTTTGCGCTGCTGCTGCTCGGGCCCGGGAGGATGAGTCTGGACGCGTGGGTCTTCGGGACGCGCGAGCCGCGTCCGCCCAAGGGCCGATCGCCGTCGCCTTCCCGGTATGACGAGCCCGCATCGCGCCCGCGCCGGCCGGATCATCCCGGCGAGATCTCGCTGGATTAGCGCTCGAGGGTGCGTCGCCGATCCCGCCGACTGCGCCCGCCGGCGTGGAACGCCCGTACAATCGGGTCATGTCGGCGCGCACCCAAGGGCGTGACGGGTTGCAGGGAGCGGACGGCGACGATCGCGGGCGGGGCGCGCTGCGCGCCGCGATGGCATGGGGGATCTCGATTCTGGCGCACGGCGCGGTCATCGGCCTGATGGTGATGGTGGTGCGGGTGGTCCTGCCCCCGGCGGACGACGGCCCGGTGGTCGTGGTCAGTTTCGATGAGCCGGGGCTGGCCCGGCGTCCGGAGCCGACGATCAACACCGAGCCGGATCTCCCCGAGACCGCGCCGGCGCCCGTGCCCGAACCGCCGACACCCATCGAACCGCCGGAGGCGCCCGCGCCGCTGGTGATGCCGCCCGATCCGGGCGCGGCGGCGCCAAGCCCACGAGTGACGACGCCCCCGCCGGTGATGCTGACCGAGCCGCCCGAGGTGGAGTTCGTCGGGCTGGGGGCGGGCAACGCGCGCGACATCGTCTATGTAGTCGACGGCTCGGGGTCGATGATCAGCGCGATGCCGATCGTGCTGCGCGAGCTGGAGCGTTCGCTGCGGAAACTCGAGTCCATGCAGCGGTTCCAGATCCTGATCTTCCAGAACGATGGATTCGTGTCGATGCCGATGCCGGGCGGGGTTGGGGGCGGCGGCGCGGCGCGGCTCGTGCGCGCGCGGGCGGCGCAGGTGGACGCGGCCCTGGCGTGGGCGGCCGGGACGCGGCCCAGCGGGCGCAGCGACCCGCTCAAGGCGCTCGAGGCGGCGATGAAACTGAAGCCGGACGCCGTGTTCCTGCTGACGACGGAGATCACCGGATCGCGGCGCTGGTCGCCCGATGAACGCGCGGCCTTCATGGAACAACTGGCGCGGATCAACCCGCTGACGGCGGCCGGGCGAGTGCGCGTGCCGATCAAGACGATTCTGTTTCTCGACGAGGACGCTTCGGGGATCATCCCGGAGATCGGGCGGCGGTTCGGGGGCGGCGAGGGCTTCGTATTCCGGAGCCGCGAAGACCTGGGGCTGTGATGGACGCGGGAAGGACTCGAATGAAGACGAGAGCGATGATTCTGATGTTCGTGGTGTTGACGCCGGTGATCGCGGTGCTGGCCGCCGACGCGGGGGCGGCTGGTGGAGCACGCGCCGGCGGCGAGGCGGTGCGCGTCGGCATGCTCGAGGCGTTTTTCGTGCAGCGGCACCCGGTGTCGCGCCGGATCGAGTGGCTGGGGAGCTTCATCATCTGGGTGTTGCTGGCGCTCTCGGCGTTCTGCGTGGCGTTTCTTGTGATGCGGATGCAGGAGAACCGGCGGCGGGACATCCTCTCGCCGGATCTGGAGAAGCGGGCGCGGGAACGGGCCGGCGCGGGCCTGCCGGGCGAGGTGATCCAGCTCGCGTCGGCCGAGCGGACCTTCTTTGCGCGGGTGCTGCGCGACACGGTGGAGCATCATGCGCACGGCCACGGCGCCATGGTGCGGGCGCTGGAGCAGGCGTCGGAGTCGCGGACCTACCAACGGCTGCGGTCGATCGAGCCGCTGAATGTCGTGGGCAATGTCGCGCCGATGATCGGGCTCTTCGGCACGGTGTACGGGATGATCCTCGCGTTCCGTCAGATCGTGCTCGGCGGCGGCAGCCCCGACCCGGTGGCGCTGGCCAACGGCATCGGCACGGCTCTGGTCACGACCTTCTGGGGACTGGTCGTGGCGATCCCGGCGCTGTCGGGCTACGCGCTGCTCCGCAACAAGATCGACGGCCTGTCCAGCGAGGCGACGCGGGGCGTGGACGAGATCATCGCGATCCTGCGCGAGCGCGGGGCGGGCCGGCCGTGAGTGTTGCGCGCCGACACGCCGGGAACGACCTGCGCGTCAATCTGACGCCGATGATCGATGTCGTCTTCCAGTTGATCATCTTCTTCATGGTCGTAGCGCAGATCAACCGACATCGCGCGGTGGAACTCACGCCCCCGATGATCGAGACGGGCACGGCGGGTCGGGGAGAGCCGGACGAAGCGCCGCTGGTCATCCATGTCGTGCCGCTGGTGACCCCGCCGCAGTACCGCCTCGGCGACGAGGTGTTCGCCGAGTCTCCCGAGAGTCTGGCGGCGCTGGCCCGGCGGGTGGGCGAGGAACTCTCGCGCCGCGCGGGCGCGGCGGTGCATGTGCGCGCCGATCGGCTGGAGGCGTATGAGCGCGTGCGCCCGGCGATCGAGGCGGCGCGAACGGGCGGGGCCTCGGAGGTCGGGCTGGTGACGACACGGCCGGGTGACTCATGAGTCTGCACCACGAGACACCGGGGCATCGCGCTTCCGACGGGCACGACGACGGCTCGATCAGCCGGACCCGCGCTCGCCGGGGCCGCTCGCCCGGGCTGCCGGCGATGGGGCTGAATGTCGCGCCGATGATCGATGTCGTCTTCCTGCTGCTCATGTACTTCCTGCTCATCGCCGAGTTCAAGCGGCCCGAGGAGTCGATGTCGCTTTCGATCGCACGGGCCGGCGCCGGGATGGTGGCGGACCCCTTCGCCCTTCCCGAGGCGCCGATCACGATCCGGGTGGAGTCGATCGGGCAGGGTCGCGGCGAGGCGCGTTGGAGCGCGGACTCGACGATGATCGGGTCGGGCGCTTCGTTCGACATGCTCACACGGGCCGCGGCCGAGAAGCGCGGGAGCGTGCTGTCGCCCGAACAGCGCTTCGACATCGAGCCCGCGCCTGGATGCCGCTGGGAGCACGCGGTCGAGGCGGTGAACGCGATTCGATTGGCGCGGTTCTCGCAGGTCCGGCTGGCGGAGTCGGCCCCGTGAGGCGGTCGATCGTCGCGATCTCGATCGGAATTCCGGCGCTGGCGTCGTCGGCGCACGCCGGGGAGGTCCAGGACGCCGCGACCCGGATCGCCCCGCTGCTCGTGCCCGCGCCCGCGGGCGACGCGGCCTTCGGCGCGGTCCGGCGGGAGATCGACGGCGATAATCCCGCCGATCAGGATGCACCTGATCGGCTGCGCCGCGCCGAGGCGTGGGGCGGGGCCGCGCGGCGCGGCGGGTGGGAGTGGCGCGTCGCCTACGGCCTGGCGGACGCGAACGATGTCCGCATGGCGCGGCTGGTGGCGTCCGAGTGCGTCCGGGTGTCCGGCGCGAGCGAGGTGAGGATCGAACGGGCGCTGGAAGCGGATGCCTCGGCGCGCGATACCGCGGTCCGTGCCGACGCCGTGCTGCCGCTTCAGGCGGCGCGGGCGATGCTGCTGCTGGCGTCGTGCGCCGAGACCCCCGAGGCGACACGCCAGTTGGTCGACGCGGCCGGCGGCTTGCTGATGTCCATGCCCGACGCCGGGGCGTGGTTCGAGCGGGAGCGGGCGCTCCTGACGGCGCGGGCGCTGGCGTTGAGCGGGAACGGCGCGGGCGCACTGGAGATCGCGCGCTCGCTCGGGAGGGACGCGGGTGTCGAGGGGCTGCTTGTGCGCGCCGGGGCGGAGGCGATGGTGAATGGGCCCGCATCGGCGCGGGGGCTGCTGCGTGGAGCGATCAACGACCCCGCGCTCATGCCCGACGGCGAGCGCGACTGGTTTGCTTCCCTCATTGTCGCATCGATGCACGCGCGGCTGGCGATTGATGAGGCGCGGCGAGTCGGCGGTGATGCCTCGGCGGAGGAGGCCGCCCGGTCGCAGGCGCTGGCGATGCTCGACCGGCTGTCTCACATGGCGACGACCGACGACGAGGCGGCTCTGGTCCTGAACGAAGCGGCCCGGACGCTGGGGATCGAGCCCTCGCTCTCGCAGACGGATTTCGGCGCTGTGGCGTCCGCTGTGCGCGCGCCGGATGAGTTCCGCGATGTGGCCCGGCTTGCGCGCGTCGTGGACGGCGGTTCACTGAGCGTGCAAATCCGTCCCGCTACGGAACTGGCGCTGATGCGCGCGCTCGCGGCCCGCGGGGATGATGCATCAAAGCTCGATGCCGCGCGCCGGGCGGTGAACTTCGCGGGTGCGCACCCCGCCGATGAGCGCCGCGACGCGACACTCTCGTGGGGTGTGTCACTGCTCTGGACCCTCGTGGGGCAGGACGAACGCGTGGCGGAGGTCTTGCGCGCGGCGCTGGCGACCGATCCGCGGCATCAAGACGCGGACGCGTGGAGATCCCGGTTGGCGTCGGCGTTGGCACGAATGGCCGGCGCGTCCGACCTCGAACAGAGCGGGGCGTACATCGACGAGGCCGTCGATGCACTCCTCCGCCGATCCGACGGTGATGGAGCCCTGCCCGCGGCGTCGATGCTGGTCTGGATGGGCGAGCGGACGGAGGACGAGGGCGGGGCCGGGCGCGGATGGTTCGAGCGTGGCTTGGAGTCGTCGCGGGGCATCAGCGGTGATGGTGCGCGGCGCGTGCGCGCGCGGGCGTTGGTCGGGCTGGGGCGCGATGCCGCGGCCCTGGCAGAGATGGAAGGCGTCGAGAATCGCGGCGACGCGTGCCCCGCGGTATGCATCGCGTTTGTGCGGCTGGGACGCGCCGACGAGGCCCCGATCGATGCCTGCACCGACACGCAGCGGACACTGCTCTCGTCGCGCCTGCGTCGGGCGGCCTGGGAGCATACGCGCGGGCTGATCGATCGGTTCCCGGAGGATGCGCGGGGGGATCGGCTGCGCCCCGAGTGGGTCGACGGGGCGTGGGGCGTGATCACGGAGGTGGGCACGCTCGCCCCGGGCGAGGCCGCGTGGGGTTTGCTGATCGCTGGGGATGGCAAGGAAGCGTCGGTGTGGTTCGAGACGGCGATGGCGAGTGACGGCCGCGCGGCGTGGCTGGTGCGCGGGCACGCGGAGTCGCTGCTGGCGGTCGGCGATCACGCCGGCGCGTTCGCGGCGTTCCGCGAGTTGGCGTTGCTGAGCGAGGCCGACAAGTCGCGACGCGACTACTGGCACGCGCAGGCGCGGCTGGCGGAGATTCTGGCGGCTCAGAATGAGGATGGCTCGCGGACGGACACCATCGCGCGGCTGATCCGTCGGCTTCGCGGCGAGCCCGGCTGGGGCGCGTACAAGGATTGCGCCCAGCGGCTGGAGCGCGTCGCGCTTGCCGTCGGCGCCGCGGATTGAGTCAGCGCTTCAGTTCATCGAGACGGATGCGGATCAGGCGCTCGAGGATCTGCGCGGTCTCGTCGTAGGCCGGCTGGGGCGCGCCGATGGGGTCGGCGATGTCCGCGCCGGAGGGATCGAGCAGGCGGATGTCCGCCGTGGGATCGATGGCTTGCGCGGCGTCGGCGTGCGCGCGGGTCATCGCGAAGATGATGTCCGCGTCGGCCAGCAACTGGCGTGAGACCGGCGTCGAGCGGTGGGATGAGAGTTCGCCCCCGAATCGGCGCACGGCGGTGACGGCCTCGGGCGTGGCGGGGCCCCCCGGCGTCGCCGAGACACCGGCGGACCGCACCACGGTCTCGATCGGTGGCGGGTCGGCGGCGATCAACGCCCGGGCGATGGCCTCGGCCATCGGCGAGCGGCAGGTGTTGCCGGTGCAGAGAAACACAATCGTCCGCGCGAGTTGTTTGCGGATGTAGCGTTCCTCGATGACCCCCGGGCGCGCGACCTCCCACCCGCCACCGGCCGACAGGCGCAGCAGCGTCGAATGTTTGTCGGCGGGCGCGGGCGGCTCGTCGAGCATGAGGTCCACGCCCGCCTCGGCTACTGCCTCCCCCCCCAAGGGGATCGACGCCATCACGACCGGGGAAGCGGCGCGGCGGAGCAGCGACTGCGCGACCGGGTGCGACGGCACGCGGAGAAAGAGCTCGCGACCGTCGTCGATGATGCGCGGCGCGACGCCGAGGGCCGCGCGGATCGACTCCAAAGACGCTGGATCGAGCGCGATGGCGAAGAGAACGGGGCCGGGCGCCAGCCGTTCGATGAGCCGCGCGTGCGTCGGGTGGAGCGGGGGGAGGCGTTCGATCGCCGCCGATGCGGCGTGGACATGCCACGCCAGCGGCGCGGGTGCGGTGGCGCGGACCGACCACATCCGCGCCATCGCCGAGGCGTTGGATGCGGCGCATGCGAACGCGCGGACCGTCTCGGTGGGCGCGATGACCAAGCCGCCGGCGTCGATGGTGCGTGCCGCGGCCTCGATGCGCTCGGCGAGCGTGGCGTTCGGGGATGGGGCGCTGGGGCTCACGGTGAGAGTATCGGGGGGGTCGGGGCCGGGATCAATCGGCGGGCGCGGCGCATGTGATGAGCAGCCGCGAGGGCTCGGCCGTAATTGCGATCACGCGAACGGAGCGGTCGGCGTCGATCGCGAACAACTCGGGCAGATCGGACTCGCCGGCGCGGATCGCCTCGGTGAGGGCGGGCGGGAGCGACCCGCGCGGGAGATGGTCGGCCAGCGCGGCACGCAACGCCGAGAGCGGGACCGGCTGCACCCCGAGCCGCGCCCCGACAAGCCGGAGCCGGACGGGGCCGTCGGGGGCCGAGTGCGGCTCGATCGTGACCGAGGCGTACCGAGTGGACGAGGCGACGTCCGCGGCCACGCCGATGGTGATGACGCCGGAGTCGAACGAGACGCGCACGCCTCGGATGGCGCCGGGCAATTCCTTGTGCTGGCTCCGCGCCCAGCGTTCCAATCGCGTGGCGAGCCAAGCGTTCGCCTGGTCTTCGGTGAGTTCGATGGTCCAGGCCTGGCCGGGCTCGCGGTCCTTGGAGAGGACGCGCGTCATGCCCTCCTCGGCGTCCTCGGCCAGACGGGCCGCGTCGGCGTCGGCGGCCAGGGTCGGCGTCCACCACTCCGGCTCCGCCGTCAGCCGGGGGACGATGATCAACGCCCCGATGATCAGCGCCGCGGCGACAACGATCGCCAGCACGGCCACGACACGGAGAACGCGTCGGCGGCGCGTGCGCGGTCGTCGGGCGTGCGCGGATGTCACGGCGTGAAGCGCTTGACGATGATGGTGTTGTTCTGCCCGCCGAACCCGAAGGAGTTGGAGAGGCAGATGTCGACGCCGCCCAGCGGGCGCATGTCTCGCGCGGCGTTGGGGACATAGTCCAGATCGCACGCGGGGTCGGGGTTGCGGAGGTTGATCGTCGGCGGCACCCAACCGCTGTGGATGGCCTTGATGCAAGTGATGAGTTCGACCGCGCCCGCCGCCTGGATGAGGTGGCCGAACATGGATTTCACCGACGAGAATGGGATGCGCGGGGCCTGCTCGCCGAAGACCCGCTTGACCGCGCGTGTCTCGATGGAGTCGTTCTCCTTGGTGCCCGTGCCGTGCGCGGAGATGTAATGCACCGGCGGGCGTCCGTCCGGGGCGGGCGACGCCGGGTCGATGCCGGCCTGCTCAAACGCCTGGTGCATGGCCGCGGCGGCGCCGACGCCGTCGGGCTGAATATCGGTGATGCGGTAGGCGTCGGCGGACGCGCCGTAGCCGATGACCTCTGCCAGCGGCTTGGCGCCGCGTCGGCGCGCGTGCTCGAGCGTTTCGAGCACGAGGACGCCGGCGCCCTCGCCCATGACGAAGCCGTCGCGAGAGAGATCGAACGGGCGCGCCGCTGCCGCGGGGTCATCGCGCCGGGTGGACATCGCGGTCAGACGGATGAACCCGGTCATGCCGAGCGGATGGATCATCGAGTGCGATCCGCCGGCGAGCATGACATCGGCGTCGTCGTGCCGGAGGATTTCGGCGGCCTCGCCGGTGGCCTGCGTGGACGCGGCGCACGCGGTCATGCAGTTGAAGGAAGGCCCGCGTGCGCCGAAGGCGTCGGCGATGTGGCGGGCCACCATATTGGGCTCCTGCTCGATCTCGCGCGCGTGGGCCATGCTGAGGCGTGCCGCGCGGATCCAGCGGGCGTCGTCGGTGGCCTCGGTCGCGGCGTCCCATCCGGCGAGATTGGTCGCCACGAAGTTCTCGAAGTCGGGCGTGCCCTCGCCCGCGCCCAGGTACATCCCGACGCGCGACGGATCAAGACCCGCGCGGCGTGCGGCGTCGCCACCGCCGGCGCGGACATCGCCCAGCCCGGCGCTGGCCCACGCGGCCGCGGCGGCGCCCAGCGTGAAACGGGAGTTCAGGTGCGCCTCGGGGGCGAACTCGGCGAGCGCGGGGTCGAGCGACCAGTCGCGGACCTCGGCGGCGAAATTGGTGGAGAAGGTACGGGCGTCGTAGCGCGAGAGCGGCGCGATGGCGGAGTCGCCGCGGAGCAGACGCGACCACACGCCCTCGACCTCGGCGCCGAGGGGCGTGACCCACCCCATCCCCGTGATGACGACGCGCTTGGAACTCATGGGCTCTGGCATCCGATCCGGGGCGCCACGGCGGCGCCGGGACGATCAGTCGTGGTCGTCATGATCGTAGTCGTCGTCGGCGTGGTCGCCCTTGATGGACTCGATCTTGTCGGGGTTCAGGACGCGGACGAGGCCGCCGTCCTTGAGCCGCCGCCGGTGGAAGTTGATGATGAGCCCCAGCCCGAGGTCGGCGCAGCGGAGTTGGGCCCGCAGGGCCGACCGCTCGAAGCCCGAGACCTCGTCCTCATCGGCCAGCACGCAGACGATGAACCGGTCATCCACGAAGAGCGAGACGCGGGTCGAGCCGACCTCTTTGCCGGCGAAGTGGACCGGGAACTGGTGAGCGACCTTGTGCCCCACGCCGTCGCGCGAGAGCGCGGCCGAGAGCGCGTTCTCGTAGACCGACTGATCAAACCCCGGCCCGAGTGCGGTGTGGACCTCGATCGCGCATCCGATGACCTTGCGGCTCACTTCCGTGAGCGCGGGGTCGAGTTCATCATTGCGGAGCGTTGGGCGGTTGCCCCGGTGCTGATGGTGCTGCTGGGAGACGGCCATGGGTGCTCCTGCGAGGTAGTGGGTTGAAGTGGGGATGGGTCCCGCCGACGCGCACCACGATACCCGGTGCCGGGCCGGGAGGGGGCCGGGGGAGTCAGAGCGCCGAGAGGACGAGCGCCGCGTTCTGACCGGCCAGTGAGTTCGTGCAGACCAGCACCCGCCGCAGCGACGCCTGACCGGCGGGGGCCGGGCCGGCCCGGAGCGGCGGGGCGGGATGCCCGGCGTTCAGACGGGCGGGCAGCGATTGGTGGCGGAGCGCCATGGCCGCGACGGCGACAGCCACCCCCCCCGCGCCGGCGGAGAGCTCGCCGATCGCGGGTGTGATCGTGACCATGGGGATCGACCCCAGGCGGGGTCCGAACACCTCGCGGAGCGCGTGCGCTTCTTCCTCATCGAAGTGGGTGACGCCCGCGGCGTGAGGCACGATGGCGTCGATCGAATCGGGACCGACCCCCGCGTCACGCAGCGCGGCGTTGATCGCCGCGATGAGCCCCTCGGCGCGACGCGCGGCGTCTCCCCGGCTCGGGGATTGGCCCGCGCCGAACCCGTCCACCCGTGCGTACGCCTCGGCGCCGCGGGCCGATGCCGTCTCGGCGCTCTCGAGCACAACAATCCCCGCGCCCTCGCCCGGCACCGTGCCCGTGGCGGCGGGATCGTACGGGCGCACGATCGACTCACCGGGCGTGCCGCTCTCGGTGGGGGCGGCCTCACGGGCGAGCTCGAAACGCATCAGCCCCATGTGGTTGATCTTGGACTCGCCGCCTCCGGCGAAACATGCGTCGGCGCGGCCCTGCTCGATGACGCGCATCGACTCGCCGATCGAGAGCAGCCCGCTGGCCTGCGAGCAGGTGAGGGTGTTCGATGGCCCGCGCGCATCATGGATGATCGTGACATGGCACGCGAGCATGTTGGGCAGGTATTTGAGCATCCACAGCGGCGTGAGGTTGCCGATGCCGGTCGTCCCCCACCGCTCGAGGGTGAATGCGCCGGAGTCATCTGTGGCGGTGGCCAGGGCCGCGGACAGTTCGGGCACCTCGGCGTTGATGAGCCCCGCGCCGATCTGGCAGCCGACGCGCGCGGGGGCGTAGGTGAGCGCGGCGCCCTCTTCGGCGTAGCCCTTGGTGACGATGCCCGCGTCCTCGACGGCGAGCTTGGCCGCGGCGACCGCCAGCTCGGTGTCCCGTGCCATGACCTTGACGGCCTTGCGGTAGTTCTTGGGCACGAAGTCTTTGGCGGAGAAGTCGGCGACTTCCGCGGCGTGCCGGCAGCGGTACTCCGAGGCGTCGACGGCGCGGGTCGGCGCAATCGCGCACGCCCCGGCGCAGAGACCCCGCCACAGCGCTTCGACGCCGACTCCCAGAGGCGTGACGACGCCCAGACCGGTGATGACGACTTGACGGCACATGCGAGGGGGGATTGTACGGCCATCGGGTTAGGATGGCGGGATGACCCAGGTACCTCGGGGCGAGATTGTCGGCGTGCGGGGGGTGATCGGGCTCGAAGTGCATGTCGAGCTGGCAACGCGCCGGAAACTCTTCGCGGGCGTCGGCAATCCCGCGCACCGATCGTTCGAGGACGCGGGGGTCAATGAACTCACGGACGGGGTGGTGCTCGGCCTGCCCGGCTCGCTGCCGGTGGTGAACCGGCAAGCGATCGAACTCTCGATGCGCGTGGGCGTGGCGCTGGGGTGCGAACTGGCGCGGGTGACGCGGTGGGACCGCAAGGGGTACTTCTACCCAGACCTGCCCAAGGGCTATCAGATCAGCCAGTACGCGGACCCGGTCTGCGGGCGGGGCGCCGTGGAGTGGCCGATCGGGGCGGGCGGGGTGCGCAAGCGCATCGGAATCGAGCGGGCGCATCTGGAAGAGGACGCCGGGAAGCTGCTGCACGAACTGCCGGGGGGCGCGCCGATCGACGGCTCGATCGTCGATCTCAACCGCGCCGGCACGCCCCTGCTCGAGATCGTGACCGCGCCCGACTTCGAGACCGCCGACGAGGTCGTCGCGTTCGCGCGGCTGCTCCGCAATGTATGCCGGCACCTCCGCGTGTCGGCGTGCGTCATGCAGAAGGGCCACATCCGCTTCGAACCCAACATCAACTGCGTGCTCTCGCTCGCCGACGGGCGGGAGGTGCGCACACCGATCACCGAGGTCAAAAACCTCAACTCGTTCCGCTCGGTGCAGGGCGCGATCGAATACGAACTGCGCGAGCAGCCGACCCGCTGGCTCGAGACCGGCGTCGAGCAGGCGCCGGGCACCAAGACCACCCGCGGCTGGGACGACGCGCGGCTCACGACCATCTTGCAGCGTCAGAAGGAAGAAGCGCAGGACTACCGCTATTTCCCCGATCCGGACCTGCTGGGCATCGCGATCGACGACGCGTGGGCGACGGGCGTGCGCTCGGAGGTGGGGGAACTCCCCCACGACCGTTCGATCCGATGGGGCGAGCGGTTCGGGCTCGATGAGCGCGAGCGTGAGGCGATGATCGACGACCCCGACACCGCGGACCTCTTCGACGACGCCGTGATCGCCGCCGGCGAGCCGCGGGCGCGCGGCGTGGCGAATCTCATCCTCCAGACGGGGATGAAACTCGCCAATGAGAAGCAGACCACCGTGGCGGGGCTCGGGCTGCGGGCGGATCAACTCGCGGCGATCGCTCAGATGCGCGACGCGGGCGAGATCGGCTCGGGCGCGGTCGAGCCGCTGATCGGCGCGGTCGCGGGCTCCGGCGAGGATGTGCGCGACGCGGCGGCGCGGCTCGGGCTGGTGCAGGTGCGCGACGAGGGGATGCTTCTGGGTTGGTGCCGGGCGGCCGTCGATGACCCGGCGAACGCCGCGAGCGTCGCGGACCTGCGCGCCGGCAAGCAGCAGGCGATCGGCCGACTTGTCGGCGCTGTCATGAAGGCCTCGGGCGGGAAGGCCGACGCGAAGCGCGCGCGGGAGATTATTCTGGAACTGATCGCGTGAGCGGCCGACTCACTGACGCTGGAGCAGATCGAGCATGGCCAGCAATATCGGCGAGGTGACCTGCCCGCTGAGGGGTTCGTCCTGGCGGTTGAAGATCGTCACGGCCAGGAACCAGCGGTTGTCGTTCCGCTCGAGAATAAAACAGGTGGCCAGCACGCCGGGCTCGGCCCCGGCGGTGAACGCGACCGATCGCCAGTACCCGGAGTCGAGTTTGACCTGCTGATTGGCGCCCAGAATCTCGCGGAGCGGCTCCATCCCCTCGATGACCGTGGCGTTGCGCAGATAATTCAACGCGCTGGCCAGTTCACGCGCCGAGGCGAAGTGTCCGATCGTGGCGATGTCCTGCGGCTTGACCCACAGCTTCAACTGCCCGGCGTCGGGGGGCGTCAGCGAGGCGAGAATCTCCTGTCGCTCGGGCTCGGAGGCCTGCGCGTACTTCGTGCGGAGCTCGGCGTCGAAGGAGAGTTTGAGCGCGTAGGCCTGGCGCGTCGTCAGATACGGCGCGTCGACGGGTGTGTCGTCGGCGATCTTGGCGATGAAATCCGCGATCGCCCGCGGCGTGGTCCACTTGATGAGGTGCTCGGTCGCGGTGTCGTCGCCCTGGAGCATCTGTCCGGCGTAGGTGGCCACCGGGAACTCGGCGCCGACCGTCGCCTGGCTCATCGGGCTGTCGGGGACGCTCCTGAGCGCCGGATCAAACGCGATCATCGACTCCCACGGGTTGAGCGGCTCCGATGCGCCGAGCTCCGAGGCGATCTTCTGCGCGGTCGCGCCCAGGACGAACACCGATGACGCGCCCGAGATGTTCAGCGAGCGCGAGTCATTCTTTGTGAAGACCGGCGCGATCCGCCCGTCGGCGGTGATCTCCCACACCACAACGCTCGGCTCGTAGCCGGAGGCGTCGATCCGCGCCGAGAGTTCGTCCCACGACTCGGCGCGGGGGAACTCGGGGTTCGGCGCGGGCTGGAGGATGACCGCCGCGAGCTGCGCGGGGTCCGTCGTGTCGGCGTTGGCCTGGAGCACCCAGCGGGCCTCGTCGGTCGCGGTCTGGAGATAGACCGTCAGCGAGTTGTCGGTGGAGGTGATGATGTGCGTTGGGTAGGCCCATCCCAGCGCTTCGCGCGCCTGCGCGATGAACTGGCGGAAGCCCTCCACGGAGACCTGCGCCAGCAGCGTCTGGGACATCCGCGCTTCGAGCGGCTCGGCGTCGGCGCCCCGGAGGACCGAGAGCAGCCACTCGGCCTGGGCCCCGGCCGGCGTGTCGGGCAATTCGACGACAGGGTCGAAGCGCATCCAGTTGGGCGCGGGCGGGCCGACGAACGGATCGTCCGACGCTGGCTGCGCGGCGGCGGCGGAACAGAGGATGACGATGCACGCGGCGGCGATGGCCGCCAGCGGATGGATGAGTCGCGTGAACACGGCGGGTGGCTCCCGGAGCGGTGCGCGAGCGTCGCGCGGTCGAGGGATCAGTCTTCTTCTTCCTTGGGCTTGAACTGGGAGATGATCTCGGCCTGGACATTGGGCGGGGTCTGCTCGTCGTGGGAGTAATCCATGACGAACGCGCCCTGGCCACCGGTCATGCTCTTGAGCTGCGAGGAGTAGTTGTTCATCTCCGAGAGCGGCGCCTTGGCGCGGATGAGGCACATGTCGCCCGCGAGGATCTGGGTGTCCTCGATCTGGCCGCGCTTGCCTGAGAGATCGGAGGTGATGTCGCCGATCGAGGAATTGGGGGCGGTGATCTCGACCTCGACGAACGGCTCGAGCAGGACGGGGCGGGCCTTCTTGAAGGCGTCGATGAAGGCGCGCTTGCCCGCGGTGACGAACGCCACTTCCTTGGAGTCCACGGGGTGGTACTTGCCGTCGTACACCGACACGCGCACGCCCCGCACCGGGTAGCCGGCGATCGCGCCGCCCTCCATCGCCTGCTTGACGCCCTTCTCGATGGCCGGCAGGAACTGGCGCGGCACCGAACCGCCGACGGTCTCGTCGACGAACTCCAGCCGTCCCGCCCACGGATCATGGGTGTCGAGGTCGCCGTTGACGGTCAGCGGCTCGATGCGCAGATAGACCTCGCCGAACTGACCCGCGCCGCCCGTCTGCTTCTTGTGGCGGTGATGCCCGTCGGCCTTGCCGGCGATGGTCTCGGCGTAGGCGATCCGCGGCGGCTGGGTGTTCAGCTCGATCTTGAAGCGGTTCTTGAGGCGCTCGAGCATCACACGCATGTGGAGCTCGCCCATCGACCGCAGCACGGTCTGGTTGGTCGCGGCCACGCGTTCGACCTTGAAGGTGGGGTCTTCTTCCGCGAGCTTCTGGAGCGCACCGCCGACCTTCACATCGTCGTTGCGGCTCTTGGCCTCGACGGCCAGACCGAACATCGGCCGGGGCATCTGGATCGCCTTGAACCGCAGGTTGTCCAGCTCGTGCGAGGTGTGGATGACCGAGTTGGGGTGGAGCTCATCGATCTTTGTCAGCCCGATGATGTCGCCGGGGACGGCCTGCTGAACCTCGACATGCTCCTTGCCGTTGATCTTGAGCAGGTGCGCGAAGCGCACAGGCTTCTTGGAGTCTCCGATGTGCAGCGAGTCGCCGGCCCGGATCGTGCCCTGATGCACCCGGACCATCGCCAGCTTGCCCACGAACTGATCGGTCGTGACCTTGAAGGTGTGCGCGACCACGGGCTTGGCCGGATCGGGCTCGGCGTGCCACTCCGAGTCGTCCCCGCCCTGCGTCAGGATGAACGGACGCGGGTTGCCCTCCAGCGGCGACGGGCAGAGCACCTCGATGATGTGGAGCATGTCGTCGATGCCCGCGCCGGTGCGGGCCGAGCTGAACAGCACAGGAACGAGGTGCCCCTCGCGCAGCGCCTTCTCGAACGCGTCGTGCAGTTGCTCCTTGGAGAGCGAACCCTGCGAGAGGTAGACCTCCATGAGCTTCTCGTCGACCTCGACCACCTGATCGATGATCGCGGTGTGGCCCTCGGCGACCGACGAGAACGCGACCTTGCCGTCGGACTTCTCCCAGAGGTCCACCACATCCGAGCCGTCCGGCGTGGGCAGGTTCACCGGAAGCAGCTCGGCGCCGAACGCCTCGCGGAGCTGCGCGAGCAGGTCCTCGAGGTCGCCCATGTGGTCATCGATCTTGTTGATGATCACCATCCGCGGCAGGCGGCGCTCGGCGGCGACGGCCATGACGCGCCGAGTCGTGGTCTGGATGCCGCGGTCGGCCCCGACGACCACAGCCACCGTCTCGACCGCGGGCAGGACGCTGAGCGTCTGCCCGAGGAAGTCGGGGAAGCCGGGGGTGTCGATGAGGTTGATGTGGTGGTTGTTCCAGTTGAAGTTGACCACGGCCGAGTAGAGCGAGTGCTTGTGGTCCTTCTCTTCCGGCTCGTAATCGCAGACGGTGTTGCCCTCGTCGATGGAGCCCATGCGCCCGATCGCCTTGGCGTGGAACAACAGCGACTCGACGAGCGAGGTCTTGCCCGCGCCGGAGTGTCCGGTCAGGGCGATGTTGCGGATCTGCGAGGTCGTGTTCGAGGGCATGGCCCGGGTCTCCTTGCGCTGACGCGCCCCGCGGAGCGGGGCTCCGGGGCGGGGGGAGTGAACAACCGCGGGGGCGGCGCTTCTCGGGCGAGCCGCCCGCGGGTTGCGGTGCGGGGGTCTGTGTTGTCACCGGCCCGCCCGGCGGGACCCACCCGATGACCACGACAAGCCAGTTTACGGGCGACCGGCCCGGGATGCAGCGTCTTTGGCCGGATCATTCGTCAGGGCCGACAGGGCCTCGGCCAGCCGCTTGGCCCGGGCGGACCGGTGGTTCTCCAGGGCGATTTTGAGGGGGGGGTTGAATCCGGGGGCGGCGAGTTGAAACCGGGAGTTGCGCCGGGACCGCCGGGTGACCGTCAGGTACTCGTGGGCCGCCTCGAAACAGACCGCCAGATCCCGCTTCACCTTCCGGGGGTGCTTGTTCAGCACCACGACGAGCCGGCGGGAGGTCACGATGACCAGCCGTTTGTTGGACGACGCCGCGGCCGCGGCGATCGCCGGCCCGATCCCCGGCAACAGATATGCCGCGATATGCAGCGACGATCCATCGTTCTGCCCGACGGCCACGCCCCACGCGATAAGGTGCTCGCCCCGCTCCATGCGGCGGCGGAGCAGCGGGCGGAGGTGCATCGGGCCGAACTGGAGATTGGTGAAGCGTCGGGCCATGGTCGGTGGAGTAAGGTGTAGCGCATGGGCAAGCGCCAGTCATCTTCCGGGGGTTCGACAAAGCGCGCCGGGGGGGGTGGGGGGGGGGGCGGGGGGGGTGGGGCGCTGGGCGCGGGGACCCGGTTTGTCGTGCTCCACGGGAAGGAGCCCTTCCTGCGTCAGGCGTATGTGGATCAACTCCGCGAGACGCTGGACACGCAAGGGCTGGCCTACGACTACATCCGGTTTGACGGCGCGCAGGCGAGCGTGAGCGATGTCTTGGATGAGTGCCGCAGCTTCGGACTGATGGCATCCCACAAGGTGGTGGTCGTCGACAACGCCGAGGAATGGGTGAAAGGTGACCAGAGCCGCCCGCTGGTGGAGCGGTATGCGGAGTCACCCTGTGACGCGACCACCCTCGTCCTCCGCGCCGAGACCTGGCGGCCCGGGAAACTGGACAAACTGATCGACGCCCTCGGCCCCGCCGGCGGCATCATCAAATGCGATGAGGTCAGCGAGTCGCAGGCCGAGGCGTGGGCCCGGCAGCGGGTCGCCAAGCGGCACGGGCGGCAGATCGAGCCCGAGGCGGCACGCTTGCTCGTCTCCCGTCTCGGCGCGGACCTCGGGCGGATCGACTCGGAACTCGCCAAACTCTCGACCGCGACGCCCGAGGGCGAGCCGGTCAGCGTGCGCACGGTCCGCGAGCTGGTCGGCGTCTCGCGCGAGGAAGAGGTGTGGGGGATTCAGGCAGAGCTGCTCTCCGGCCAGACCGAGCGGTGTCTGATCCATCTTCACGAGCTTCTGACCGTCTCGCGCGTGCCGACGGTGCTGCTCCGCTGGGCGATGACCGACCTGGCCCGGAAGGTCCACGGGGCGGCGCGGGGGCTGGCCTCGGGCGTCCCCGCCCCGGCGGTGGCCGGGGCGCTCAAACTCTGGGGCCCGTCGAAGGACGCTGTCCTGAGCGCCGGGCGGCGTGTCAGCCCGGCCGCGGCCGCGGAATTGCTCGAGGCGGCGGTAGAGGCCGACGCCGCGGGCAAGACCGGACGCGGGGACGAGACGCGCGCGCTGGAGATGCTGACCATTAGAATGACGAGAACTTTCGCCTGACGCGTCGATACAGACTGTTGACCCCGGGGCCGAGCCCCGGGCGGGAGATCGAAGACTGGTGGTGTGCCGGGCGGCGGAGCCGCTCCATGGCACTGCAGGATGCGAAACCATGCCGACAAGCGCGACTGGTCTGACTCGGACGATCACACTCATGACTCTGGCGGGCACGGCCCTGCTGGGGGCCTGCGCCGGGATGGAGCCCTCGCGTCCCCTCTCGGAGCAGAAGCCCGACGCCGATCGCGCCCCCGCCGAGGGTGTGACCGTGGACGAAGAGACGCAGCGCCGCATCGACCAGATGCGACAGGCGATGGCGGCCCGGAACAGCGAGGGGGACGTCAACGGGAACAACAACAGCTGGGACGCCCCGCGCACGGAAGCGGCGTGGACCCCCGACGAGTCCAACCGACCCCGGACGACCGGCGAGCCCGTGACGCTCGAGTCGGCCTCGGCCGAGCGCTCTCCGGGGGAATTGGCATCGATGGAGCCGCGGGCGCTGACGCTCGACGAGCGGGTCTCGAAGCACGCGTCGGAGCTCGCGGCGGTGCTGCGTGAACGGTCGGAGCGTGACCCTTCGCGCGCCGCCGAGTCGCTGGCGGCGCTGGGCGCGCTGGCGATCACCGAGCCGGGCGTCGCGTCGGCGTATCTGCCCGACGCGGGCGCGATGTCGCGCCGCCTGACGCCCACCGAGGCGACGCTGGTGCGCACCTGGCACGAGATGTCGCGCGATCTGCCCGTGGTGCTGGCCAGCGGCGACGCGGGCCGGGGCGTGGCCGAACTCATGCGGCGCGGCGCCGAGTCGCTGGACTCACCGGCCCTGGCGATCCCCACCGCGGTGCTGTGCGACCGAGTCGAGGGGTACGGGATCTACCGCGAGCTGCCGCGGTCCGGCGGCAAGCACAAGCTGCTGGCCGGGCGCGTCAACAAGGCGATCGTCTATGTGGAACTGGACGGGTACGCGTTCCGAGGGTCGACGCGTGACGGCGCGGCGGGCAACCTCATCGAACTGACGCAGGACTTTGCGCTCTACGAGTCCGGCGGCGGGGTGCTGGCCTGGCGGATGACCGAGCAGGACATCACGGATTTCTCGCGCAACCGCCGGCGCGATTTCTATGTGCTCCAGGTGATCGAACTGCCGGCGACGCTGAGCGTGGGGGCGTACGAGCTCAAGATCAGCATGCGCGACCGCAACGGCGGCTCGGTGGCCGAGCGCGTGATCCCGGTGGATGTCGTCGCGGACGCCAGCGCGATGCGCGACAAGTAATCAGAGGGCCGGCAACTCAAGCTTCGGGACGGGTGTGTGATGGAGATTCTGCTCAAGTGCGCGCTGATCTTTCTGGCGCGTGTGTGCGATGTTTCGCTCGGGACGATCCGGACGGTCTCGGTGGTGAACGGCCGCCGTCACCTGGCGGTGTGGCTCGGATTCATCGAGGTGCTGGTCTGGGTCTTCGCGGTGTCGGCCGTGGTCCGCGAGGGCCTCGAGGAGCCGGTGTACGCGCTCGCCTATGCGTTCGGGTTCGCGGCCGGCAACTTCGTCGGAATCACCATCGAGCAGCGGCTGGCATTCGGCAAGCAGGTGGTCCGCGTCTTCACGCGCAACGCCGGGCCGATGGTCGAGATGCTCCGGGGCCAGGGGTTCCGCGTGACCGAGTTCGTCGGCACCGGGCGCGACGGCCCGGTGTCGCTGCTGCTGGTCGAGACCAAGCGGCGGACCATGCCCGACCTGACCAAGCAGGCGCGGGACATCGACCCCGGGTGCTACTACATCGTCGATGATGTGCGGACGACCTCCGCCCCCGTCGGCGTCTACCAGCCCACGGGGTGGCGGGCGGTCATGAAAAGGAAGTGAGCCCGCGGACAGGTCGCTACAGTGCGCCGATGAAGGCACTGGCAGAGGACGGAACCATGGCCGAGCATCACCGGCTGGCGACTGACACCGACGACGGGATGCTCCTGGTCATCTCCGGGCCCTCGGGCGTCGGCAAGACGACCATCACGCGCTCCGTCGAACGATCGATCCCCGGCTCGGTGTTTTCGGTCAGCGCGACGACCCGCCCCCCCACCGACCTCGATGTCGAGGGTGTGGACTACCGGTTCATGAGCGTCGAGGAGTTTCAGAAGCGCGTCGCCGCGGATGAGTTCCTCGAGCACGCCGTGTACGCCGGCAACCACTACGGCACGCTCCGCGGCCCGGTCGAGGCACAGCTCGCGCGGGGCCGGCTGGTCATCCTCGAGATCGATGTGCAGGGGGCGATCCAGATCAAGCGGCGGATGCCCGGCTGCTTCTCGATCTTCATCCTGCCGCCCAGCGAGGAGGCCCTGCTCGAGCGGCTCCGCGCCCGCAAGCGCGAGAGCGAGCAGGCGATCATGCGCCGGTACGAACTGGCGCGGGGCGAGATCGAGAAGGCACGCGCCTGCGGCGCCTACGACGCGTTCATCGTGAACGACGACCTCGACCGCGCGATCGCCGAGGCGCTCACGCTGGTCTCGTCCGAACGCCTCAAGCGAAAGATCGTCCGGGACGACAACCGCTAGGTCGGCGACGCGATCTTCTTGACAAGGTGCTTGGTTCGGATGGTGCCCGAACGCTCGCGCTCGCGGCCCTGTCGAGGCGCTTACGCCGACTGTTCGCGCAGCACCGTGTCGCGGGTCATGCCGGTGGAGGACTCGCGGCTGTCCGACGGGGCGTCGCCCTTGGGGTAGGCGATACGGCCGTGGTACATCGAGCACAGCGCCTTGGTGACGGCGTCCTCGATGGTCGCGATCTCGCGGAGCGTCAACTCGGAGTTGTCGAACTGCCCGTCGTTGAGGCGCTTCGTGGCCAGGTCGTGCACGAGGGCCGCGATCCGCGAGGGCGTCGGCTCGGGCAGCGCCCGGGTCGCGGACTCCACCGCGTCGCAGAGCATGAGGATCGCGCACTCCTTGGTCCGCGGCTTGGGGCCGGGGTAGCGGTACTCGATCTCGGCGGGCTGCTCGGCGTCCTCTTCCTCGGCCTGCTTACGGGCGCGGTGGTAGAAGTACTCGACGAGCGTGGTGCCGTGATGTGCCTCGATGTAGTGGTGCAGCGAGCGGGGGATGCCGTGCTCGCGGGCGAGTTCGATGCCGTCCTTGACATGGCCGACGATGACCAGCAGCGACATCGCGGGCGAGAGCTTGTTGTGGCGGTTGAAGCCGGGCGGCTGGTTCTCCACGAAGTAATCGGGCTTGTTCATCTTCCCGATGTCGTGGTAGAGCGCCCCGACATAGACATGCAGCCCGTCGGCGCCGATCGACTCGGCCGCGATCTCGGCCAGCGAGGCGACGGTCAGCGAGTGGTTGAAGGTGCCCGGGGCGCGCTGCTGCAACTGACGGAGCAGCGTCTGCTTGGGGTCGCGCAGCTCCGAGAGCGTCATGCCCGTGACGATGTCGAAGACGCGCTCGATCGTGGGCAGGGCCACCAGCGTGAGCGCACCGGCGATGAACCCGCCGGCGCCGGCCGAGACCGCATCAAAGAAGACCTCGCGGATGACGCCGGAGGCGAGGGGACGCTCCAGCAGCCCGATGAACACGACCGACGCCGCGACTCCCGCCGCGACCACCAGCGCCGCGCGGACGACATCGTTGCGGTTGCGGATCGAGTCCAAACGCCACGCGGCCAGCGCCGCGCCGGTGACGGAGACGGCCAGGAAGCCGATGCCCAGGTCCGCGGCCGCGGCCACCAGCAACGCCGTGCCCGCGCCCACCGACACCGCCAGGTGCCGGTCGTACGCGATCACCACGATCATCGACACCAGCACGACGGGCGTGATCACTACCAGCCAGGTCATCGCGGGGTAGAACACCGCGCCCCACGCGCCGGCGCTGAGCGCGATCGCGATCAGCCCGCCCAGCGCGATCAGCCGCCAGGGGTTCCGCGCCACCCGCGTATAGAACAGCCCGAGGAACCCGCCGAGCGACGCGGTGACGATGCCGGCGATGCCCAACGCGCCGGCCCAGCGCAGCGCCCGCTGCGGCAGCGAGATCGCCTTCAATTCCGCATCACGCGCCAGTCGGGCCAGCACCAGCCCCTGCTCGTTCAGCCGGTCACCACGCTTGTAGACGACAAATCCGGGGGCGTACTCCGCCTCAACCGCCTTCACCGCGGCCGCTTCCTGATCGGCAAGCGCCGTCGTGGCGTCGCGATCGAAGACATAGGTCGGCGTCGTATTGTGCATGAGGCGGGAGACGATCGTCTCGGCGCGGAGCGGCGCAACGGGGTTGCGCGTCGGCCCACCGAACCCGGCCTCGTCGACGAGCCGTGTGAACTCGGCGCGGGTGCGGTCCCGCACATCCTGCTCCTGGCTCTCCACATTAATCGCGCTGGACTTGAGCACCTCGCGCCGGCGGTTCTCGCCCGGAACGCGGAGCTCGATCACACCGCCCGGATCCTGCAGGAGGTTCTGGTATTCGGTGTTGGAGAGCAGCGGCGCCTCGCGGAGCGACTCCATCAGCAATCCGACGCGGCGTTCCCAGAGCGCCGTGGCCTCGCCCTGCGAGATGTCGGCGCGGACGGCCTCGAACCGCATCTCGTTGAGATCGAAGGCCTGCCGGATCTCGGGCGCCACATCGCTGAGCGACTGCGCCGAGGCCAGCGCCGTCGGCAGCGTGCGCAGGGAGGTCTCGAGCTCGGTGAAAACGCTCTCGGCGGCGGAGTAGATGCGGGGCGATCCCCGGCGCGCCGCCGCGCGGTCCGCCTCGGTGCGCTCCGTGTCCACCACCTCGAACCCCACGGCGACGGTGCTGGTGCGATCCATGACCCGCCCGATCGCCGGCAGCACCCGGTCCCGCGACATCGCGATCGTCACCCCCGAGAAGAGCACGAAGACGATCGCCACCGTCATCCCCGGCAGGAACGCCGGGTGGGCGATGAGCGAGCGCCAGTCGCGCGCGGTGCGCCGCGGCGCGACGCGACGCAGCCCCGACCGGCGCGTGCGCGGGGCGGGGGTGGAGCGGAGTGTGCGTGTGGTGGGGCGGTCAGCCAATGGGCGCCCCCCGGCCCGCCTCGTGCTTCAGGCCGCGTTCCAGCGCCTCACGCAGCGCCGCCGAACCGGGATGATCTTCGTCTTCCGGCGTGACGGCGTAGGCGTCGATGATGCGCTGCACGAGCGCGTGGCGGACGACGTCGGAGCGGTCGAGCGTGCAGAACGCGACGCCGGGCGTGCGCCGCAGTCGGCGTGCCGCGTCGATGAGCCCCGACTCCGAGGGCGTGGGCAGGTCGATCTGGGTGGCGTCGCCGGTGACGATCATCTTGGAACGCTGGCCCATGCGGGTCAGGAACATCTGCATCTGGCCGCGGGTCGTGTTCTGCGCCTCGTCGAGGATGATCACCGAGTCGTTGAGCGTGCGCCCGCGCATGAACGCCAGCGGGACAACCTCGATCACATCGCTCATCATGAACCGCTTGAGCGTGTTGTAGTCGAGCATGTCCTCGAGCGCATCAAAGAGCGGGCGCAGGTACGGGTTCACCTTGGCGAACTGATCGCCCGGCAGAAACCCGAGTTTCTCGCCCGCCTCGACCGCCGGGCGCACAAGCACCGCCTTGCGGACCCTGCCCGTGCGCATCAACTGAATCGCGGCGGCGACGGCGAGGTAGGTCTTGCCCGTGCCCGCGGGGCCGATGCCGAAGACCAGGTCGTGCGACGCGATCGACGCCAGGTAATGGCGCTGATTCTCCGTCTTGGGGCGCACGGGGCGTCCGCCCGCCTCGATGGTCAGCGACTCGGCCCACTGCTCGGGGTTCATGTCCGGCGCGGGCGTCTGGCCGGCGTCGCTCGCGTGGCGTGCGTCCCACCCTGCCTGCGCGATCGCGTCCAGCACTTCCTGGCGGGACATCGTGTGCCTGCGTGCGCACGCGGCCAAGATCTTGTCGAACACCATCCGCGCCGCCGCGACATTCGGCGCATCGCCCCGGATATGGACCGTGCTGTCCCGCGCCGTCAGATTGACACCCAGGGCCTCGCGGATCATCTTCAGATTCCGCTCGGCGGCGCCGAACAACGCGACACGGTCAACATGCTGGGGGACTTGGATGGTTGCTTCCACGCGTGGCTCTCGGGAGGACAGTTGGCTCGGGCTCATGGCCGCGTCGGGGATGACCGGCGACCCCCCGCTCCTCCCGTTCGTTGGCTCCGGGTTCAAGATCGACATTCTAGGTCGGGTCGGTCAGTTCGGAAGGGTGTTTCCATGAGATTAGTTTGGCTCTTGTTCGCATTATCCGCTCTGGCGGCCTCAGGATGCGCTTCCTCAACCCAAACCGGGGGGGTCCGGGGAGCGGACGGAATGTCCGGGCGCCTCACCTGCCCGGCCCGGGACCTCGACCCGGCGGTCCGGTTCGCGGCCCCCAAGGTGGACATGGTGGTCGAGTCCATCGGCGTCGATGCGCACGGCGACCGCCGTTACGAACTGCTGACGGTGCGGGGCGAGCCGGCTCTGGTGGAAATCCGGTCGGACGAGTGGCCGGCCGATGACCGAGAGGCCGCGCCGGTGCGCATCGAGGCGCGCGTGGGGCGTTTCGGCGACTCCGATCGCGAGCGCGCGCTGGTCCGGGCGATTACCGATCGGCTGGTCGCGCTGGGCGAGGAGCCGCGGACGGGCGGGATCAGACGCTGACGGGCTCGGCGGCCCGGGCTCGGTAGCGGGGCTGATCGTTCGGGTCGGGCGCGCCGATGGGGATGCCCCCCGCCACGCGGACGGCGTCCTCCCCGAGCACACGCGCCAGGTGCGCCGTCAGGTCGCGCGAGGGCGCCACCTTCAGCGAGCGCAGGTCCAGCACGAAGGTCGCCTCGGCGGTGCGCACGCGCAGATGGACCGGCACGCGCATCGCCTCGCCGTCGGCCGGGCGGTTCGACCGCAGGACGCCGGCGGCCTGCTCCAACGCGGCCCCGGCCGTGCCGTTGTGGACGCGCTCATCCAGAACCAGTTCGAGCGCCGTCGCCAGCCGCTCGGGGGCCCGCTCGAAGGGGATGATCGCGTCGGCGATCACCTGCGGATCGCCACGCGAATGGTCCACCTTGCCGCGGAGATACACGATCGAGTCGGTCACCAGCGACTCGGCGAACTTCGCGTAGGAGTCCGAGAAGAGGACCGCCTCGAAGACGCCGAGTTTGTCCTCGATCGTGAGGATCGCCATGCGCGAGCCGGCGCTGCGGCCGTTGCGCACCACGATCGGGCGCACGGACTTGATCAGCCCGCCGATGATGATGCGTCCGTCCTGCTGCACCTCCCGGATCGACTCGGAGTCGGCATTGCCGAAGCGGGCGAGTTCCTCGGCGTGCCGATCGAGCGGGTGGCTCGACACATAGAAACCGAGTGTTTCCTTCTCTTTGGCCAGCGTTGTCCGCTCGTCCCAGGGCGTGGCCCGCGCCAGCGGCGGCTCGGCCCGTTGTTCCGTGCCGACCGACTCGCCCCCACCACCCCCACCACCACCGAAGAGCGCGCACTGGCCCGCGGCCTTGTCCTTGGCGAGCGTCTGACCGGCCGCGACCGCGCCGTCGATGGAGGCCACCATCGCGGCACGCTGATCGCGCGAATGGACGGAGTCGAACGCCCCGCAGCAGACCAGCGCCTCGATCGTCGCCTTGTTCACCGACCCCCCGCCACCCGCGCCGCCCATCGGGATCCGCTCGCAAAACTGATGCAGCGACTTGTACGGCCCGCCGGCGCGGCGCTCGCCCACGATCGCCTCGATCGCCCTGGCCCCCGCCCCCTTGAGCGCACGCATGCCGAAGCGGACATGCCCGTGCAGCGCATCCCGCGGCTCGTCCTTCTCGAAGACCACCGTGAAATCCGCGTCCGACAGGTTGATGTCCGGCGGCTTGACCTCGACGCCGATCTTCCCGTTGACGAACCGCGTCTTGCGGCAGTCGTCCTTGTACTTGATCCAGTCCTCGACCTTCTGGGCCTGGCTCTCGTAGGTCAGGAACGCGGCCATGTACTGGTTCGGGAAGTAAGTCTTGAGGTACGCGGTGTGGTACGCGACCGTCGCGTACCCGGTCGAGTGGCTCTTGTTGAAGCCGTAGCCCGCGAACTTCAGGATGAGTTCGAACAGGTCGTTGGCGCCCTTCTCGGTCAGCCCCTTCTCCGTCGCGCCCTTGATGAACTGGGCGCGATTCTGCTCGATCGTCTTCTCTTTCTTCTTGCTGATCGCCTTGATGAGCGTGTACGCCTGGCGCAACGGGATATCGCCCAGCTCGTGGACGATGAGCATCACT
>CAZSLT010000001.1:0-48758 GCA_964607595.1 uncultured Phycisphaeraceae bacterium | reverse complement strand
TCGCCTCGATCGACGAGAGCGGCACGTACACGAGCCCGATCGCGAGCCCCGATCGTTCTTTTTTTGCTCCCGCTCGAAACCGCCTTTAGGCGCCCGATCCTCTTGGCGCTTTATCGAGGTACGAAGCGGGAGCACGCGTTGTCTGCATGCCCGGGCGGGTCTGGAGGGCCCGGCCGGGCTGACCCGATGCCGCGGGAGATGGAGGACTCCGACGCGGCGTGCAGATCGAACGAGGAGGTTGACCGCTGCGGGCGAGGCGGAATGACCGCCCGACGCCTGGCCTGAGCCCTCGCTCCCCCCTATACGGGGATCTCTGACACACCCGACAAAACTGACGGGGGATCATCGCTTGGTCGTATGGGGTCATCGGACACCGCCTACTCAGAGGAGGTCGAACGATGACTTGCGAAGCGACCAAACTCACCCAGACGGTATGGGCATGCATCAGCGGCACATTGCATCATGGCTTGCAGCGGCGGTGGGCGTGCACTGGGACCGTTGGCGGCATCCAATACTCCTGGACGGAGTGGCGGTTCGAGAGCGGCTGGACGAACAGCGGGAGTTCATGCGGCGATCCGCCCACCGATACCGCCCTCGCAGACACGCAAGTAGCGCTGCTGGGGCAGCAGATGGAGCCGACGCATCAGCGGCTGCATCAGTACTGCATCATCGTGCCGAATGTCGGCCCGCAGACCTGGCTCGGCTGGGTCGAGGAGCCGGTGTGAACGCATCAGTCCTCGGGCCGCCCGTGGACACGGAGACCTCCGCCCGCAAGGCCGAGAAAGATCACACCGTCGCGGCTCACCTCGGCGGCCCTCGGGCGTTCGGATGGCTCGACAAGCGAGATCGTCATGATGGGTTCATCGCCGAAGGCGCGGTCCCAGACGCCCAGGACGCCGTCGGAGCGGATGAGCGTGATGCGGTCCGGCGACTCAATGGACATCGCCAGTACTTCCGGCCCGGACCAGCCCGATGCGAGACGCCACGCCTCCGCGCCAGTGAGGGCGGATATCACGCTGATGCCGCCATCAACGAAGAGTGCCGCGATGGTCTGACTGTCGGGAGTGTTGCGGGCCAGGAAGGGCATCTCGGGCAGCTTGATTTCCGAGGCTCGGTGTCCCATCGGATTGAAAACTTCCAGCCGATCCACAAACACCGCGAGCAGGCCTCCGTCGGGGGTTTCGCGGAGATCGATCAGACCGTCGGCCGGCCCGGAGTAGACCGTCTGCGCGGCGTCGCCAGATTGGATGATCCGCCACTCGGGGTCGCGCCCATAGGCCGAAACGCAGCAGGCGATCAACGGTTCATCGGAGCCGAACCCCGCGAGGTGACTGATCGCCATCGCGCCATCCGGAGGGACCGTCCGCACCGCCCCGTCGGGGGCGCGGAGCATGAGGCGTCCGTCCGACTCCGACCACGCGAGCCAGCGGCCGTCCTTGCTGAGAGCGGCGATTGTGGGGGCCTTCGTTACGGGCACGGTGTGACCCTCGCCGGCGGCTCTCGTGCTCAGGAGCCGCAGCTCGGGGCTGTCTTCGGGCTCCGCGGAGATCGTCCAGATCACGCTCCCGTCGGCGGACACTCCGAACTGTTCGGAGACGCGGCGTTGATCCTCGATGCGGGTCATCAGCGAGTCCCACGAGTGGAGCGTGCCGTCGCTCTCGGCCGCGACAAGACGATCATGGACCGAGGAACACGCGATCGCGACGGGAGTCGATGTCGGCGACCTTAGCCGTTCCGCGACGGCGCCGGTGTCCGTCTCGATGAGCGTCACGACTTGACCGTCCGCGATCGCGAGCCAGCGCCCTGTCTCGTCAAGGGCGATGGGGCCCGACCCAACGGACCGAATCTCCCGCACCAGGCTCAATCCGATCGGATCAAAGACATGGACGGCGACCGTGGACCTGACCGCCAACCTTGCGCCATCCGCGCTGATCGCGATCGACTCGCAGCGGCCTTCGAGGCCATCGGCGAGGTCGTGCTCGGCGATCCCCGTACGCAGGTCGAGACGAGACAGCCCCATGCCGGCGATCCAGAGGGTCGATCCATCCGGGGAGAAGACGACCGCGCCCATCCGGTCGATCGATCCCGTGACCTCGCCCCGGACGGTATCGATAACGACGGTGCGTCCGTCGATGGCCATCGCCGGGCCGCTGATCGCCAAGAGTTGGCCAGACGGATCGATCGCGGAGGCCATCAGACGGGTGATGGTCCCGTTGAGAGTCTGGGCGGCTTGTCCGGCGCGTTCGAAGATGAGCCGCGCGGTCTCCATGGCCGACGGCGCTTCGTGGGCGACGATCTTCAGTTCGGGGTCCGTCGAGTGGTGAACGAGGCGGGGCGGCGGTCCTCCTCCTTGAGGGAGCGGGATCAACTGAGTCGTCTCAATGCCGCGATCGTTCCACTCGCCCGTGCCCAACCTGCTGACGAACCGGACCGAGCCGTCAGCGGCGATCGCGAGTGATTCGATGGATGATCCGGTCTTAACGACACGGCTGGCGGACGAAACCATCGCCGTCAGCAGCGCATGTTCGCGGCCGCGCCACTCCTCGGGCGCCACTCTGAGTTGTTTGACGGCGGTGGCGGTGTCGCCGTCCTCGATGGCGCGGGCGGCGGAGCCCATCAGTGCTCTGTAGAGTTCCTTTGAAGCGGCGACGGCGCGATCATCGGCGAGGATGCGGGCGTTCTTCTCACCGATGCCGGCCGCGACGCTGTACACGGTGAGCGTGATCAGGGCCAGGACCGCGATCGTGGAGAGCGCCGTTGCGACGCGGTGACGCCGGACGAACATCGCCGCCAGGTAGGCGCGGCTCTGCGGGCGTGCGGCGATCGGGCGGCGGGCGAGGAAGTTGCGGATGTCGTCGGCCAGGTCCCGCGCCGTTGCGTAGCGGTGGCGCGGATCGGGGGCGATGGCCTTGCCGAGGATGGTGCGAAGATCGGGGTTGAGGCCGCGGAACGCCTTTGAGTCCGGGGGGGCGGTCGCCGTGGTGATGCGGCGCATGACCTCGAACATGGTCGTCTGATCATCGCCGAACGGGCGCGTCCCGAGCAGGAGTTCGTGCATGGACACGCCGAGGGAGAAGACATCGGACTGTGTGCTGGCCGCAGTCGCCCCGCGAGTCAGGAGTTCCGGGCTCATGTAATGGACGGTCCCGACGACTCTCGACCCCTCGGTGGGGATGGTGGGGAGGCCGGCGTCGGGCGAGAGCGATTTGGCGATGCCGAAGTCGATGACGCGGACCCGCCCGTCGGCGCCGACGAGAATGTTGGCGGGTTTGAGATCGCGGTGGACAATGAGCGCGGTGTGCGCGGCCTGGACGGCGTCGCATGCGTCGGCGAGCATCTCCAGTCGCTGGTGCCACGAGAGCCGGCGCGACTGCGCGTGCTGCGTGATGGGTGTGGCGCCCGGGATCAGCTCCATGACCAGGAACGGGAAATCGCCGGCGGGCGTCTTATGGATCCCGACGCTGAATACCTTGGCGATTCCGGGGTGGTCGAGCCGCCCGAGCAGTTCCGCCTCCTGACGGAATCGCGCCAGGCCGGCGCGGGTGACGCCGGGCGCGCGCACGACCTTGATCGCGACCGGGCGTCGCGGCTGATCCTGCCTGCCCTCGTAGACGATGCCCATCCCGCCGGTCCCGAGCACGCCGAGGATCTCGCAGTCGCCGATCCTTGCGGGCAGGGCATCGCCCGACTCGCCCCCCCACTCCTCGGTCCCGCCCACCGGTGGCGTGTTGAGGTCTCCCGGGGTCGCGAAATTGCCGTCCAGAAAGAACGCTTCTCTTTCGGCGGCTCGCAGGAGTTCCTCGACGCGGGCGCGAAGGGAGGCGTCATCGCCGCATTCCTGGTGCAGCGCGACGGTCAGACTCTCACCCGAGAGGCCGAAGACCCGATCGAACGCCGCGGCGGCCCGGCGTTCGAGGTCAAGATCCATGATCGTGCGCGCTCCCGAGGATGTGCTGGCCGAGCCATGCCCGTGCGTACTGCCAGTCGCGCTGGACCGTCCTGGTCGAAACGCCAAGGAACGAGGCGATCTGATCCTCGCTCATGCCCGCGAAGAACTTGCAGACGACAACATCGACGCGTCGTGGATCGATCTCGTCGAGCTCCTGCAGACGCATGGCCAGTTCATCGAGACTGAATGAGTAGTCCTTGCCTTCAAACTTGACGCCGAGCGAGGCGCCGGAGTCTGGAAACTGATCGGGCTCCGTAGAGTGATCCGCGGAGAGTTCATCGGGGTTCTGACCTGCGATGCGGGCACGCTGGGAGCGGCGTGCGAAGTCGATGAGCACCTGCTTCATCGCCCTGGCCGCGGATCCGAAGAAGTGGGCGCGGCTTTCCCAACCGGCTCCGCCCGCGCGAGAGAGCTTGATGTAGACCTCGTGGACCACTTCGGTGGTCTGCAACCGCGTGCCGGAGCGTTGGTGGCGGAGGCGGTCGTGGGCGAGTTTGCGCACCTCGTCATAGAGGCGCAGCATCAGGGTGTTCGTCCCGGCGTGCCCGTCCGATGCTGGCTGGGGTTCGCTCATCAGAACCGACTATACCCACGAATGAACGATTTCTAATCCGGAATCTCATGATCGCAGGGTGAACCCCCCCTGCATGTGCGTTGATCGACTCGGGGTCGTCGGTGGCGGGGTGCGCTTCGGCCGGCGTATGGGCGTCCGGCGGGCGACCGGTGTTGCCGGCCCGCCGCGTTCACTTCTTTAGAGCCGCGCTCCGGGGGCCACCTCCCCCGGGGCGTGTTTTGGCGTTGCGCTCGGGCCTTTCATCGGCCCGAGTGCTCATGGCCGCTATCTGCGAGAGCGACCATTGTGCGCCTTGAAATCCGGCCCCACCCCGATGTTGATCGACCTCGGCTGCGTCGGTGTATTCGCGTCGATCCCTGGCGCGGTGCGGGGGCGGATGTCGCGTCCTTGTGCATGCCCCCGGAGGAGTCAGACCCGGAGCGGGGGCGTCACACAGGAGTCAAGACGATGAAGCGAGCAGGGAGTCCGACGACGGCGGGGCGCGCACACGCCCCGCGGGGCATGGGGAATGCAGCGGCGTTGATGATCGCGGCGGGGCTTGCCTCGCCCGCGGCGGCGCAGTGGCAGTGGACCGGGATGGTGAGCGATCAGTGGTCGGTGCCGCTGAACTGGTCGCTGCCGGTGGCGCCGACCGAGGCGGCCAATGTGTTCATGGGTGTGCACCCCGGCACGGGGAACTCGACGGTGCACCTCAATGTCCCGGAGACGATCGCGGGGCTGACCATTGTGAACGGGATGACACTGGATACCGGTCATTCATCGCTCCGTGTGAACGGCGATATCGAGATCTCGGGGCATAACTCGGTGCCGTTCGATGACGGCACGGGGAGTTTTCTCTATCGGTCTCGTCTCCGGCTCGGATCAGTCGACGGACTGTCGCTCGGCGCCGACAATCTGACGCTCAATGACCTGGCGCAGCTCCGGCTGGTGAACGCGATCGCGCATTTCGACGGGCAGTTGGTGAATAACGACAGCTCGATCTACGGCGACGGCTACCTGACCTTCCACGGCAGCGGATCGACGCTGATCAACAACGGCGTGATCCAGGTCGGCTCGGGCACCGGGATCAGGATGCTGCAGACCGGCGACGGCCGGTTCGATCTGGACGGGACGAGCGGCGATGGGCACCTCCATATGGGCTCGTACGACCCCGATGCCGGCCAGGGTTCCACCGTGCGGATGGACGGCGTCGGGCTGTCCGACAGTTTCAGCGGCCAGATCACGATGGGCTACGACGCCGATCTCTTCATGAACCTGACCGAGGGTTGGACCGCGGATGCCAACAGCACTTTCTGGGTCGCGGGGTTCCCGGAGTACGAGCACGGCCCGGCGGTGATCCGCGGCGGCGAGTTCTCGTTTGCAGGCGACTTGAAGCTCACCGGCGGCGAGGGCGCTCAGATGCGCATCGAGTCGAGCACATTCAATCTGCTGCCTGAGGCGCGCGTCGGGCTGCGCGCCGGGACGGTGGCCGACTTCGGCCTGGACACGGGTACGAGTGTCAATGTCGAGGGCGGCAACTTCGAGATTCGTGAGGGCGCCGAGCTGCGGTTCAACGGCCAGACGACGGTTCAAGGCGGATCTTTCGTCACCGACGATGACAGCGGCACGGGCGGCCGGGTCTTGTTTAACGGGCCGACATCGTGGGAAGGCGCCGCGTCGTTCAACGGATTCGTCCGTCAGAACGGCGATGCTGCGAGCAACGGCGGCCTGGGCGCGGTGATCAACGCGAGTCGCTTCGACATGGACGGTGTCACGAACTCGACCCACTGGACGATCGCCAGCCCGCTGACCGTGAACGCGAAGCAGCTGCAGTCCGACGGCTCGGACAGCGTCGGCGGTTCCATCACGATCGGCGGCGGGTTCCTCTCGGAGCTCAGGGTTCATGTCGCCGACGACGCGTGGTCGTCGGATGCGGACATTCATCTCACCGGCCTGAACCCGTTCTTCGTCACTCGGCTGAGCGGTTCGGCGCTGGACTACTCGGGGTCGATGGTCCTGCCGAGCGGCAAGGCGCAGATCGAGTCGGATATCGCGTTCCTCGGCGGGTCGGAGCTCGAACTTGGCGGGGCCGACGCCGCCCTGCGGATGCGGGGCCGGACCACGGTCCACGCGGGGGCCGATTTCGCGGGTGTGGGCACGCTTGTCAACGGCGAAGGTGGCGAGATGCGGCTGTTCGGCGGTGCCGCGTTGAATGATGTCGGGCTGCGGAACGAGGGGTTATTGGCGCTGGGCGGTGATGACGCTTCGCCGGACTCCGCGGGGATCGCGTCGGTGGACCGCTTCGAGTCGAGCGACTCGGCCATCTGGGCGGTGACGCTCGGTGGGTATGACGCGGGCACGGAGCGCGATCAGCTTCTGGTCTCCGGCGGCGGGGCGACGCTCGCCGGGCTGCTGACGGTTGATCTCGTCGATCTCGGCGCCGGTCTGTTTCTGCCACAGGTCGGCGACGAGTTCACGATTCTCGCCTCGGTCGGCGTCGTCTCGGGGACCTTCATCGACGACCCGATCAGCCAGGTCGGCTCGGCGACCTATCACTGGTCGGTGATCTACAACCCGCACACGGTGGCGCTGCGGCTCGAGAGCGTCGTCCCGACGCCGGGGAGCGTGGCGCTCATCGGGCTCTGCGGGCTGGTCGTCTCGATCCGCCGCAGGGCGTGATGGCGCCGGCCATCTCGGTCACTCCACACACTCATCGGTTGGTTCACACGCACACAGCGCGGGCCCCGGCCCGCGGCACAGGGAGAGTCTTCATGCATCCTGACACACTGAACTCGCAATGTTCCTCGGCCCGATCGCTGGGCCGCCCGGTGATCGCGGCGTTGCTGGCCGCGACCGGGATGACGGTCCCCGCCTATGGGGGCGTCAATTGGTCCTGGCTCGGTGGCGACGGCGATTGGCTGACGACGAACTGGATGGCCAACGGCGCGCCGGTCTTCGGGGCTCCCGGGACTTTCGGCGAGACGGACGGGCAGATCCACATCGGCGACCTGCCGGCGGCGCACGGCGACACGGTGACGATGGGCTTGTGGGAGAGCACCGCGTTTACGATTTTCGCCGAGTCGATGGAGATCTCCAACGGCGCCACGCTCGACCTGGGCGGGAGCCAGTTGCACACCACTGGCGTGCTGCGGCTGGAGGATGTGGGCTCGACGCTGATTGTGCGCCCGAGCAGTTCTGTCGTGAGCACCTTCGACATGTGGGGCCGGCTGGACACCGCCCCTGGCACCGTCATCGAGCTGCATAACGGCTCCAAGTCGTACCTGCACGGCGGATCGATCAACAACGGATCGATCACGGGGCTTGGCGAAATTCAGTTCGGTCTCAATGACAGCGACGGCTTCCGGAACGAGGGCTGGATCATCCCCTCCAACAACGGCGGGATGACGCTGACTCAGATCGGCACGGGCTGGATTGACCTCGATGGTCTGACCGGCGACGGTCAGATCCGCCTCGATACACCGTTCAGCGTTCTTGAGGTCAACGCCGAGTCGATGAATGACGCGTTCAGCGGCTCCATCTACATGTCGCCGGGGAGCTATCTGAACATGAATGTCGGCGGTGGCTGGTCGACCGACTCGAACGGTGGGATCCTTGTCATTGGCAATGGAACGCCGAACGCAGCGTCGCTCATCGGCGGCGAGCATTTCTCGATCGGCGGGAATGTCGGGATTGCTGGGGACCAGGGTCACCTGAGGGTGCTGGCGCCGGCGACACTGGAATCGACCGCCTTCTCTTTCCTCGGCCCGTCCGGATGGCTTGAGTTTGACGGGCCGACCACGGTCGAGGGTGGTGCGTACATCGCCGGTGAGGAAGCACGGATTGACTTCGACGGGCCGACAACGATGCGCGGCGGTGAGTTCACTTCCTTTGCCGCGAGTCTGGCGGACGGCGGCGTGTTCTTCAACGGCCCGACCGAATGGGATGGGCAAGTGACCCTCAATGGCGTGGCCCGGCAGAACGGGGACGCCGAGGTGAGCAGTTCGCTCGGGGCGGTCATCACCGCGGACACCTTCGACATGGACGGCGCTTCGGGCGACGCGCACTGGGATATCCACTCAAACCTGGCGGTGAATGCGGAGGCGCTTCAGTCGAACGGGGCGAGCAGCTTTACGGGCAGCATGGACATCGGCGGAGGGCTCACCGCCAAGCTGCATATGAACATGTCCGAGGGACCGTGGAGCCACTACGGTGAGATGCACCTCACGGGCGGCCCGCACTTCAATGTTTTTCGGATTTCCGGATCGGCGCTCCAGATGTACGGGAATCTGGTCCTCGAGTCGGGACGCGCCGGCATCTCTTCTGACCTTCTAATCAGCGCGATCAGCACGGTGGACATCGGCCCTGCCTCCGCGGTGCTCCGTGTCACGGGCGACACCATCGTCCAGCCCGGCGCGGAGTTCACGGGCCTTGGCACGATCAGCAACGGCTCCGACACGGAATTCTCCCTCAGCGACGGCGTTTCGCTCAACCAGATCGGGCTGATCAACGACGGCGTCTTTGAAGTCGGGTTCGGCGAGACCATCTTTTCGGCGGGCGCGGCCAGCGTGGACCGCTTCGACAGCACCGCCGACGCGATCTGGAAGGTCACGCTCGGCGGGCACCTCGCGGGCGATGAGCACGACCTGCTGATCGTTTCGGGCGGAGATGCGTTCCTCGACGGTGTGCTGGATGTCCTGCTTGTCGACCCGGGGACGGGGATGTTCTACCCCAGCATCGGAGACGAGTTCGAGATCCTGCTGGCGGCCGGGTCGGTGACCGGCTCGTTCGACCACGACCCGGTGACCCAGGTCGGCTCGGCGACCTATGAGTGGTCGGTCCTCTACCACCCGAACTCGGTCGTGCTGCGGCTCGACAACATCGTGCCCTCCCCCGCGTCCGGCGTGATTCTGGGCGCCGGCGGGCTCTTTGTGGCGCGTCGTCGGGGCCGTTCCCGCGTCCTCTGAGGTCAACCCACACTTGTTCACAGGAACTAACGGGCCGTGAGCCCCCTGCACAGGAGTCAAGAGATGCACCGCACAACGCTCTCAGTCCTTCTTCTGGCGTCCGCTAGCGCCGGGACCGCCCAGGCCAGGTCTTTGCTGATGAACGGGTCGCTCGAGCTGCCCATCGGCGGCCCCGGCGAGTCTGAGGCCGTCGTCGGCTGGACGCTGATCGAGCCCTCGCTCGACTTCATCGGCGATACGGCCAACTCGGCGAGCTTCACCAACTTCGCCAATCACACGCCCGGCGGGGAGCGCGGCCTGTGGCTGAGGTCGTTTGAGGGCGGTTGGAACGAGGACGCCCCTCCCGCCGTCCGGGCGGAGCTCTACCAGGATGTGCCGGCCGCGCCCGGCGGCGAGTACTCCCTCTCGGCCTGGTTCAAGTTTGAGGAGCACTACCAGAGCGAAGCGACAAACCTCGTGATGGAGTTCCTCGACTCCGACAAGCTCGTCGTCGCCTCGGCCATGCTCGACATCAACCTGCTCAACCCGCGGGACAGCGTGTGGCGTGAGTTCACGGTCGACGGCGTCTCGGCGCCCGGCACGGCGTTCGTGCGGGCGAGGGTCGAGATGGTCGATGGTGTGAACGCGGTCATGAACCCGCAGTCGGCCTTCGTTGACGACTTTACTTTGATCCCCTCGCCGGGCGTGCTGACGGCGATGGGAGTCGCGGGGTTGACGGGCGTGACCCGCCGGCGCCGCGCACGAATGTAACTCCCTTGCCAAAGACCTCTCCACTACCGACACCACCGCCCCGGGCCCGCGACGCCGCCGGGGCGTTGGCGATTCCCGAGCCGCGCGGCGCGGTGATAGAGTGCCGCACAAGGGCGTCCGAGCGGCGCCCCGACCCGACAGGAGCCACCGGCATGAACGATGCGCCCGGCGACCTCACGATGCTTCTGCGGGCCGCGTCTTCCGGCGATCCGCGGGACGCCGAGCGGCTGATGTCGGCGATTTACGATGACCTCAAGCGTCTGGCGGCCAGTCAACTGCGGAACGAGCGCGCCGGTCACACGCTCCATCCGACAGCGCTGGTGCATGAGGCGTACCTTCGGCTGGTGAATCAGCGGACCGCTGAGTGGAACGACCGGCTGCACTTCTTCTCGATCGCGTCGCGGATTATCCGGCGGATCCTCATCGACCACGCGCGCGAGCGCCACGCTCTGAAGCGGGGCGGCGGGCAGCAACGGGTCCGCATCGAGGACCAGGAGATCGCGGCGCCGGATCGTGAGCTCGACCTTGTCGCGCTGAACGAAGCGCTCGATGAACTGGCCGAGATCGACGAGCGCCAGGCCCGGATTGTCGAGTTGCGATTCTTCGGCGGACTGACCGTCCCCGAGGTCGCCGAGGCGATGTCCATCGGCGCCAGGAGCGTTGATCGCGACTGGCAGGTGGCCCGCGCGTGGCTGTTCCACAGACTCTCAGACCATGAGCCGGAGCGCTCCGATGCCGCCGGAGATTGAACTGGCCCGGCGCTCGCACGCGCTGCTCATGCGCGCGATGGAGCAGGACCCGGCCCATCGGCGCGAATTCGTGCGCTCGCAATGCCCGGACGATCCCGCGCTGATGAAGCGGGTGCTGGCGCTGCTGGACGCGGCCGATAAGACCTCGAACTTTCTCGATCGGCCGGCGCTGGAGGCCGCCCGGGGCGAGCCGCGCCCGATCCCCGACGCCGTCGGCACCTATCTGATCGTCGGTGTGCTCGGTGTCGGGGGCATGGCGACGGTGTACGAGGCGATTCAGGAACAGCCCAAGCGACGGGTGGCGCTGAAGGTGCTCAATCACGCGATGGCCGACGCGGACGCGTACCTGCGATTCCGGTTCGAGACCGAGACGCTGGCGCGGCTGCATCACCCCGGCATCGCGCAGGTCTACGAGGCGGGCGCGGCCCAGCTCGGCCAGCCGTCTCCGGCGCCGTTCTTCGCGATGGAGCTTATCCCCGACGCGGTCACCATCACGCAATTCGCAGAACAGCACCGGCTCTCGCTCCGCGAGCGATTGAGCATGCTCGCCAGCGTGTGCGACGCCGTTCATTACGGCCACCAGCACGGGGTCATTCACCGCGACCTCAAACCGGCGAACATCCTCGTCGACGGCGAGGGTCGCGCCAAGGTCATCGACTTCGGCGTGGCACGCACCACCGAGGCCGGGGCCGAGTCGATCACGGCCAACTCGGACGCGAGGCGCATCGTCGGCACGCTGAACTATATGAGCCCGGAGCAGTGCGGCGCGCCGGCGGACATCGACATCCGCGCCGATATCTACTCGCTCGGCGTCATGCTCTACGAGCTCGCCTGCGGTCGGCTGCCGCACGATCTGAACTCGTCGCCCATCCCCGCGGCGATCCACTCGATCATTCACGATCCGCCCAGGCGCCCGGAGTTCCTGGGAGGGAAGCACGATGCCGACCTCGAAGCAATCATTCTCAAGTGCCTCGACAAACGGCCGGAGCGCCGATACGAGAGCGCCGCGGCCCTGGCGACCGACCTGCGCCGCTGGCTCGAACACATGCCCATCGAGGCGCGACCGCCGGGGCTCGTCGATCAGCTCCGGATGTTTGCGCGTCGGAATCCGGCGCTTGTCGCGGCCGTCCTCACCGTCATCACGAGCATTGCGCTGCTGGCCGCGATCAGCACGGGTTTCGCGTTCCGTCTGGGCACCGAGGTCCGCGCCAGACGGGAGGCGCAGGAGCAGATCACCAGCGAGCGCGATCTGGCCCGTTGGCAGGCCTACACGGCGCAGATCGCCGGCGCGCTTTCGGCGATGAAGACCGGAGAGTTTGAGCAGCTACGCGCGCGGCTCGCGGCGTCGGCGACGCACGAGCGGCACTGGGAGTGGGGCTTCCTCTCACGGCTCGCCGACCGGAGCGAGTCGGCGATCGTCGCGCACGACGACATGATCATGGACTTCGCGTCCGACGCCGCTTGGACGCGCCTGGCGACGGCCTGCCGCGACGGCTCGACGCGGCTCTGGAACGCCGCGGACCAATCGCTGATCGCGACGCACGCCGGCGAAGAAGGAGTCCAGGTCCAAACGGTCGTGTTTTCGCGAACTGGGAGGCAGATCATCACCGGAGATGCGCGTGGCACGGTCCGGCTCCTCAACGGGAATGACCTGCGCGAGATCGAGGTGATCGCCAAGATGTCGGCGGGCGTTCGGCGCGTCGTCGCGCTCAACGACGGCCGGATCGCAGCTGCGACAGGCAATGGCGACGCGAGGATTTGGACGCTCGAGCCGCGGACCGAGACGAGATTCCCCGACGACCAGCCCGGTGGGATCCGCGGGATCGACCTCTCACCCGATGGGAGTCTACTTGCGACCTACAACGACGTGGGTCATGTATGGGTGCGGCGGGCCGAGGATCTGGCGGTCGTCTCTCGGTTCGAGTTCCCGGGGACCGTAAGGCAGGTTCGTTTCACGAACGACGCGACGCGGATGGCGGCCGCGGGCGCCAATAGTCGCATGTTGCTCTGGAGACTGTCGGACGGCGCGCTGATCCACGAGTTCGAGGCGACGCAGGGTGTGAACACGATTCGATCGCTTGCGATCTCGAACGACGGTTCGCTGATCGTCGCCGGGCTGATCCATCGCGGGATCGTGATCTGCTCGACCGAGGACGGCGGGGTTGTCGGAGAGTTCGGCGGGCACACGGACGGTGTCGCTGGGCTGGCGTTCAGCCCGGACGACGCGGTCTTGGCTTCCGTGTCCTGGGATCGAACGCTTCGCACCTGGCGGACGGCCGAAGCCGCGGCCCCCTCGGGAACAACGACGCTTCACGGTCACACCGATCATGTCATGGGCGTCGTCTTCTCACCCGACGGCGCCGTGCTCGCTTCGACATCGCGTGACGGAGCGGTGCGTGTGTGGGATCCTGACCTCGGCGTCCCCATCGCACGCATCGCGCCCGGCGGCGGCCAGTCGCGGGCGCTAGCGTACTCGCCGGATGGGCGGTGGATCGCGTCCGCCTGGAACGACCGGAGCGTTCGGGTTCTGGATGCGATGACCGGCGTTGTCACGACTCGGCTGGAAGGCCTCGGCACCAGCGTGGCCTCGGTCGCGTTCGACCCGGCGGGCGGGCGCATCGCGGCCGGGGGTGAGAACGGCGCCATCGGTGTATGGGCCTTGGACTCGAAGGATGGGCCGACCGTGCTCAAGGGTCACACGGCACGCGTGAACTCACTGCGATTCAGCCCTGATGGAGCGCTCGTGGCCTCGGCGTCGCGCGATGGAACTGTCCGGCTTTGGGACGCGGCCTCGGGCACGGAAGTGTCGCGATTGCTCGGCCACGCCTCCGATGTATTCGCCGTGTTGTTTCACCCGGACGGCCGCCGACTCTATTCGGGTTCGCGCGACCAGACCATCCGCGTCTGGGATGTCGACTCCGGTGAACCCGTGGCGACGCTGGCCGGCCATGGACAGTATGTGACCTGCCTGACCATGAATGCCGACGCGACCCGACTCGTCGCGGGCTCCTGGTTCGGAGAGATCTTGCTGTTTGATGTCGCGACGCGCGACCTGATCGCGTCGTTCCGCGCGCATGAGTCCGCCATCCGAGGCGTTGCGTTCAGCCCGGATGGTCGATGGATCGCCTCCGCCTCGTACGACGGCACGGTTCGCCTTTTCGACTCGGCGACACGGGAGGCCGCGGACGCGGCACGCATGCGATCTAGGAATGAGATGGACGAGGCCAAGAGGCGCCTGCAGCCGATCCTAGACCATGTCGCGGGCGATCCCGAAGGGCTGGCAGGCGTATTGAATGAGACGGGGATCAATCCGATGCTCGACCACTGGGCCCGCAAGGTCATCCTTTCAACACTGGCCCCGGCCGAGGAGCCGCGATGACACCGAGCGGCCTTGAGGCCTCACCCACGCCGCCTTTGGCGTGGTTCTGGCAAGAAATCCGCGTCCTGTTGGGGCGACCCTTCCGTGAGGATTCCGATGCCAGTGCATAGACACCCGATCGCCGTATCAAAGAAGCAGGACGCCTTGGCGAGTGTCCCGCTGGATCACGCGTTGATCATTCGACTTCGTGAGAGCTTTCGCGCGGTCCAAGAACATGGGCTCCTTCTGGCCGAGCGCTTCTATGCCAAGTTATTCGCGGCCGCGCCGCACCTGCGCCCGCTCTTCCGGAGCGACCTGAAGTCGCAGTCCGAGAAGCTCATCGCTTCGCTCGACGCTGTCGTTCGTAACCTGGAGCATCCGGCGGAGAACGCGGCGATGCTCGCGGCGCTCGGAAAACGCCACGCGGGCTACGGCGCCAAGCCGGAGCATTACGATATGGTCATCGACCTGCTGATCGAGGCGATGGGAGAAGTGCTCGGGCCGTCGGCGGACCGGCGGAGTCTTGAAGATTGGCGCATCGTGCTGCGGCTGGTGAGCAATCAGATGATCGCCGCGGCCGCGGATCAGCAGGGCGCTTCTGTGGGTCAATCACCGCCGCCGGCTCGATAGTCGCCGGATCGGGCGCGTTGTTGTGTGCGTCAAAGCGGGCGACGAGAGTCGAACTCGCAACATCCAGCTTGGAAGGCTGGCACTCTACCATTGAGTTACGCCCGCGGAACTCGTCGGTTAGTGTATCACGACCGATGAGACGATACGGGCCCATCCTGCCCCGGCACCTCCGGTTCATCCTGCTGGGCGCACTCGTGCTCCTGGCCCCGGTGAGCGTCCGCGCCCAGCCCGCGCTGGAGCCCGGCGCGGCCCCGGCAACGCCGACGCCGACACCGACCCCGACCTCGCCACCCGCCGGACCGAGCGTCGAGGCGATCGCCGCGTGGATTGATGGCGGCCTGGCCGCGCTGGCAAGCGGAGACACCCCGCCCGATGAACAGCGGACCGAGGTCAAGAACTACCGCGAGGCCCAGCGTCTGCTCTCCCTTGTGTCGGAGCTGCGCTCCAAGGTCGCGGAGTTGGAACGCAGCGCCCGAGAGGCGCCGGCGCGGCTTGAGGCCATCCGCGCCGAGTTGCAACAGCCGCCCGCCGATCCCGTCGTCGCGCCCCCGCCCGACGCCACACTCGGACAGATCGAGCAGCTGGCGTCCGCGGCACGGGCCGAGGTCGAGGCGGCACGCGGGCAAGTCACCGAACTCGCGGCCGAGGCGACGAAGCGCGACGAAGTGATGTCGGCGATTCCCGGTGAGCTCGCGCGGCTGCGGCAGATGCTCTCGGAACTGGCCGCGACGATCTCCGCGGCGTCCGGTGCGGCGGGCATCAACGGCGCGTTGCCTTCGGAAGAGCCGGCCCGATCGCAGCGGGTGTTGCAATACGCGCAGCGCCTCCACCTGGAGGCTTCGATCGCGGCGCTCGAGCAGGAACGCTCCAGTTACGACGCGCGGCGCGCTCTCCTGCCGGCGCGGCGGGACCTGGCGCAGCGGCGCGTGACGGAGACACAGAAGGTCGCGGCGGCGTGGGATCAGATCGTGACCGCCCGGCGTCAGGCCGAGGCCGAGGCGGCGGCGCGCGAGGCCGAGCGCCTGCGCCGCGAAGCGGCGCGTCAGCACCCGGTGCTCCGGGCGTTCGCCGATCAGAATGCCGCGTTCGCGAAGGAGTTGACCGAACTCCAGGGCCCGACCGGGCAGCCGAGCCCGGCGCGGCAGGCCGACGGCGTCGAGAAGCGGGCGGAGGATCTCCGCCAGACCATGACGCGGCTGCGGGAACGGGTCGATAACTCATCGCGGCTTTCGGACGCGACGGGGCTGCTGCTGCGACGGCACTACGCATCGATGGGAGACGCGGCCGCCGCGGAACGGGCGACGGAAGAAGTCGGCGAGCGGCAACGGGACGCCGAGTATCGGATCCTGGAGATCGATGAGGAGCGGGATGCCGTCGGCGACGACGCCGAGGCGCTGCGCGACTTGCTTCAGCGGGTCGAGGTGGATCCGACGCCGGTCGAGAACCAGGAGGCGCTTGCCGCGGTGGCGCGCGACCTGATCGCGGCGCGAAGGGACTACCTCGGCAAACTCAAGTCTCAGCTCGATCAGCACAGCGAGGCGTTAGGAAGGCTGCAGCGGGCGTACCGGGTCTTGGCGCTCGAGATGCGTCAGGCGAATGCCTATATCGAATCGCGCATTCTGTGGGTGCGCAGCGTTGACGGGCCGGCGATCCCCGACCCGCGGGCCGCTGCCGACGCCGCGCGATGGCTGACCGTCGGTGGTGAGTGGGAGAGGTCCATCGGGGCGGCATGGAGCCGCGCCGTGGCGTCTCCGGCGAAACTCGCAGGGGTTTCCTGCCTATTGCTCGCGCTCGTTTGGTTCCGTTTCGCCGCACCTCGGCTGCTGAAGCGGACCGCGTCGAGAATTGCCTCGTTCCGCACGGACCGGTTCTCGCTGACGATCTTGGCGCTGCTCATCACGGTGGCGATGTCGATGCCGCTGCCGGCGCTTCTCTGGAGCATCGCGTGGTTCCTGAAATTGCCCGTTGAGCCGACGGAGCAAGCGCTCGCGGCGAGCGCGGGGTTACGCGCCGCGGGCGTGACTCTTCTGGCGCTCATCCTCACCCGATCGCTGTTACGCACGGATGGTCTCGGCAACGCCCATTTCTCGTGGCATACCGAGGGCGTGAGGACGCTTCGGCGTCATCTGCGGTGGTTTGTTCCGACGATCGTCGCGCTCTGGGGCGTTGTCATCGCGATGGACCACCAGTCGTACAGCGATGCGTACAACGACTCGCTGGGCCGCATCTGTTTCATCGGCGCGATGCTCGCCATGACCGTCTTCCTTGCACGAATCCTGCAACCGAACGGAGCGGTCCTGCGCCCCGTGCTCGCCGAGCGGCGTGAGCGATGGATCTGGCGGCTGAGGGCGCTCTGGTACCCGCTGGCGGTCGTCTTACCGATCTTCCTCATCGCGCTGACGCTAGCTCGGTACTACTACACCGCGCTGCGCCTGCAGGACCTGCTCTTCCAGACGCTGTGGCTCATCGGCGCCTTGGTGCTTCTCGCGTCGCTCATGGCGCGCTGGCTCTTTATCGTCCGCCGACGCCTGGCGATCGAGAGCGCCCGTCGCAGGCGGGAGCAACTACGAGCCGCGGCCGAGGCCGAGAAGCCGCCGGGCGATCCCTCGGCGTCGACCGCGTCCTCCGCACCGCCGCCCCCTCCCGCGGCCGACATGGCCGATATCGATATCCCCGCGCTGGACTCCCGCATGCGTCAGGCGGTCGGAACGGGGATCGGGCTGGCGTTCCTTATCGGGATGATGATCATCTGGACGGATGTTCTGCCGGCGCTGCGGATGCTCGACCGCGTTCAGCTCTGGCCCACACTCGCAGTCCAGCGCGTGGTGGCGGAGGATCAGACCCCGCCCGCGCTCCCTTTGACAACGGCAGAGGCCGCGGACGCACCGACGAGCACGGCCGAGGACCCTTCCAGAGTCCAGAGCCCGCCCGGGCCGATCGGAGCGCTCACCAACTCCGTGACGCGGGGGACCGGCGACGCCGACCCGAGCCAACTCCGGCTGACGCTCGCCGATCTGGGGTTGGCGATCTTCATCGGAGTGATCGCGGTGCTGGCGGTGCGCAACCTGCCGGCTGTCGTCGAGTTGATTCTGCTCCAGCACCTCCCGCTGGACGGCGCTTCCCGCTACGCGTTAGTCTCGGTATTCCGGTACGCGCTGGCGCTCATCGGGCTCACGGCCACGATGGGCGCCATCGGGATTTCATGGACGAGCGTCCAGTGGCTCGCCGCGGCGCTGACCTTCGGTCTGGCGTTCGGACTCCAGGAGATCTTCGCCAACTTTGTGTCCGGGCTGATCATCCTGGCCGAGCGCCCGGTGCGCGTCGGCGACATGGTCACGGTGGGGAGCATGGAGGGCACGGTCACCAAGATTCGGATGCGCGCCACGACGATCCTTGGCTGGGACCGCAAGGAACTCATCATCCCGAACAAGCAGTTGATCACGGACCCGGTTACGAACTGGACGCTCTCGGACTCGGTGCAGCGCGTCTCCGTGCCGGTCGGGGTCGCGTATGGGTCTGATCTGAGTACCGTCGAACGGGTCTTGAAAGAGGCGTGCGGAGTGGTCCCGGGCGTGTTGCAGGATCCCGCTCCCATCGTGATGTTCCGTGGCTTCGGCAACAGCACGCTGGACTGGGAAGCGCGGGTATTCGTCTCCGGTGTTGATCAGATTATTTCCGCACGGACCGCCCTTCTGTACGCCATCGAGGCGGGGTTCCGACGGGAGAACATCGAGATCGCCTTCCCGCAACTGGACCTTCACCTGCGGGAGTCGGAGCCGCTGACCCGCCTCTTGGCCCTGCCGGCCTTGGAGGACTCCCCTCCAAAGCTCGATTAGTGCGCACAAGGCCGGCACTTCCGCTCGGTCGGGCATCTTTTTGGGCGTCTCCGGGCGGTTCATGGAAACTCGGGGGGCCCGGCGGCGATATTCTTAGATAGAGGGGTCCGTTGGGCTCCTGCCGACCTCGATCCTCGCCGGGAGTCGTCCATGACCGAGATCGATCGCGTACTCCGACGGGCCACCGCCCGACTCATGCTCGAACGCCTGTTCCGCGCGCTGGTCGTCTGCCTCTTGGTGGCCGCGTGCACCGTGGTGGCCGTGCGACTGGCCGAGCGGTTCCTGGCGCTCTCGGTGGACTGGACGCTCGCGTGGTCAATCGCGGGCGGGGCTGGTGTGTTGGGCGCGGCGGTCTGGACGATCGCGACCCGCACCGGCCGGCTGGGTGTGGCGCGGGTGGTTGATGAGCGTGCGGGCCTGAAGGAAGCCATCTCGACGGCGATCTGCGTCGAGCACTCCGCCGATGCATGGAGCCACGCGGCCCGCGATCACGCGAGCGAGGTGTCGCGTCGTGTCGTCATGCGGGATGTGGCGCCGGTGCGCGCTCCCCGCGGCTGGTTCATGCCGCTGATCGCGCTGGGCGTCTTCTTCGCGTTGGGTCTGGTTCCGCAGCGCGATCTGCTCGGGTTCGCCAGCGAGCGCGAAGAGCAGCAGGCCAAGCAGCAGGACCTGATCGAAGCACAGGAGCAGAACAAGGAAGCCGAGGACCTGCTGGCCAAGATCGACTCGATGCTGGGCACGCGGGACGGCGCCGGCGACGACGAGCCCGCCGAGCCCCCGGCGCCCGAGCCGGTCGAGCCGGAGGACATCCGTCGCGAGGCGATGGCCAAGCTCACCTCGGCGCAGGACAGGCTCGATCAACTCCAGAATGGCGAGCAGTCGCAGACGCTCGAGGGCATGAAGAACCTGATGGAGCAACTCCGTCAGCCGGGGCCCGGCCCGCTGGAGGCCATGATGAAGTCGCTTCAGCAGGGCGACTTCGCCAACGCTCAGAAGCAACTGTCCGAACTGGCCGAGAAGGCCGCGTCGGGCGAGCTCACCGAGCAGCAGAAGAAGGAACTCCAGAAGCAGTTGGCGGAGCTCTCGAAGCAACTCGAGAAGCTCGCCGAGCAGCAGAAGGAACTGGAGAAGAAGCTGGAAGAGCTGGGCCTTGACAAGAAACTGGCCCAGAATCCGCAGGCCCTGCAGAAGGCGCTGCAGCAGGCCAAGAACCTGACGCCCGAGCAGAAGCAGATGCTCGAGCAACTCGCCAAGAGCGCTTCGCAGTGCCAGTCGATGTGCCAGAACATGGCGCAGGCGTGCGCCGGGGCCGCCGGGGGATTATCGCCGGAAGACCTCAATCTTGATCAGTTGGCGCAGCTCGCCGACGAGATCGGTGAGATCGACAAGCTCTCGCAGCAGATGGCGATGGCGGCGCTCCAGCAGGCCGAACTCGAAGAGAAGCTCGCGCAACTCAGCGAGTGCATGGGCGAGTGCGAGGGCGGTGGGCAGGGCGACAAGATGAGCGATAAGTACACTCGCGCGAAGCCCAACAACAGCCGCGGGCGCGGCGCCGGTGACAGCGACGAAGAGGAGACCGCCTTCAACACCAAGAAGGAAAAGGCCAAGAGCCCGACCTCCGACGACAATGTCATTCTCGGGAGCCAGTTCGTTCAGGGCGAGCAGGTCCGCGGCGAGTCCTTCGCGGAGTTCGCCGAGGCCGTGCGCGCCGCCAGTGAGTCGGCGTCGCAGGAGATCGGCACGAACCAGGTGCCGCGAGAATTCCACGAAGCCGTTAAGCGTTACTTCGGTTCGCTGCAGGAAACCACGAGCGGCGACAAGCCCAAGGCCGAGCCCGTCGAACCCGCGCCGGCTCCCGCGCCGGCGTCCGATGCGGGCAACTGAACACCCCGATACCGAGCCGCCCAGAAGATGATGAACACGCTCGCCACGCGGGTCCTGATCGTTCTTTCATTGTGGTCGGCCTGTGCCTGCCTGAGTTCGTGCCGCCGGGGCGACGCCGACGCACCGACGGTGGTTCTGTACTACACCGTTGATGATGTCTACGCCCGACCGATCATCGAAGAGTTCGAGCGGGAGACCGGCGTCCGGGTCGAGACCCGCACCGACACCGAGGCGACGAAAACCACCGGGCTGGTCCAGCGGCTCCGCCTTGAGCGGGACAACCCCATCGCTGATGTGTACTGGTCGGGCGAGCCCTTCATGACCGAGTTGCTGGCGCAGGAGGGCGTGCTCGACGATGCGTCGATCGATTCGCTGCGCGACTGGCCACGCCCGGCCGGCTCGGTGTGGTACCCGATGGCGGTCCGCGCCCGTGTCCTTGTCTACAACTCCAATCGGGTCGAGCCAGCCAGCGCGCCAACGACAATGCACGACCTGATCGATCCGCGGTGGAAGGGGCGGGTCGTCATGGCCCGTCCATCGTTCGGCACGACACGCGGCCACATGGCGGCGCTCGTCGCGCTCTGGGGGGCCGAGGAAGCGGAGCGATGGCTCGCGGGGATCAAGGCGAACGGCGTGCGCCTTCTCGACGGCAATTCCGCCGTGGTCCGCGCTGTCGCGACGGGCGAGGCGGACATCGGGCTCACCGACACCGACGATGTCTGGGCCGGGCAGCGCCACGACTGGCCGATCGACCTTGTCTATATCCGTCATGACACGCCGGGCGGTGCATCGCTCGGCGTGCTGACCATCCCGACGACCGTGGCGCGGGTCCACGCCGGCCCGAACCCGGGCGCTGCCGCGACGCTGATCGAGTACCTGCTTTCCGAACGCGTCGAGCGTGCGCTGGCCGAGAGCGACTCGCACAACTTCCCGCTGCGACCGGCGCTTCGTGAGCCCTTCGCGTCCTATGAGCCGCCGGACCCGATCGACATCGACTTCGCCGAGGTTGTCGCGTCGATGGACGAGGCGATGAAACTCTGCCGCGAGTCGATCGGCGAATGAACAACGATCACCGCGTCACCTTCATCCCGGTCGCGGCGATCTCGATCCCTTCCATCGCAGGGGCGGCGGTGCTCGCCCTGAGTCTGACTCTCGGGGTAGTGGTGTCGACACGCGGCGGGGCCGTTGGCTTCACGGGCGCTCAGGCCCTCGACGCCGCGGGAGTGCTGGCACGGACACTCCTCGTCGCGCTTTCCATCGGTGTCTTGGCGACGATCCTGGCGCTGCCGGGGGCGTGGGCGTCTCGTCGGCTCGGCACCCGTTGGCTCATTCTGATGGCGGCCCCGCTGCTCGTGCCGCAATATCTTGTCTACGCGGCGTGGGGTCTGTGGCGCGAGCCGGGGACGCGCCTGGGCGCGCTGCTGGAGGGCAGCCCGGCGTGGGCGTGGCAATGGGTCGGGCATGCGCAAGCCGTTGGCGGGCTTGCGCTTTGGTCGTTTCCAATCGGCGTGGTCATCATCGGGGCTTCGGCACGGCGCCTCGACCGCGAGTCGCTCGATGCGATGCGGCAAACCCGTGCCGGGGCGTTTCGGCGATGGTGTGCCGTTCTTGCGATGCTCAGGCCGGCGATCCTGACGAGTGTCGGCGTCGTATCAACCATCATGCTCGGCAGCGCCATCCCGCTGCATCTCGCTCGCGTCGAGACCTTCACGGTCGTCATCTGGCGGCGGCTGGTCGAGTCGGGGTGGTCCGCGCCGGTGTGGGCGTCGGCGGCGCCGATGGTGCTGGTGGCGTTGCTGATGGGCGTCTGGATGTCGGGGCGACTGGCGCGCACTTGCCGCGATCTGGCCTCCCCCGGCGTCGATCGTGATGACTCGCGGCTCCGGGGAGGCGTGGTCTTGGCGTGGGTGGTCTGGGCGGCGGCGGTGATCGTTCCGGCCGGGGCGTTCGCGATGCAACGGGGGACCTGGCTCGCCGTTGGGACGCTGCCGGCGGTGATGGGAGAGCCGCTCGTTCACAGCGTCGTGACCGCCGCGATTGTCGCCGTCGGCGCCATGGTCATCGCGATGGGCACCGCGGTCGGCCTCGGGGCGCGGACGCGACTGGTGCGCCTCCTGACCGCGATGAGCGCGCACCTGTGGATCGCCATGCTCTTCCTTCCCGGCGTGCTCTTGGGAGGTGCGCTGGCGGCGGCGGCGAGGGAGATCCACCCGGCGCTGGCCGAGGGACGCGCGTTGACCGTCGCGGCGCATCTGTCGCGATTCGGTGGCGTGGCCGCGATCTTGGGGTTGGTCGCCCACGCCGTTGAGCCGCGGGAACTCGCCGATGCGCGCCGGATGGTCTCGACGGTCGGCCTGTCGGCGTGGTGGAGGTCGGCGGGGCGGCTGCAGGCGGGGTTGCTGGCGGCGGCTCCGATCGGGCTCTTTGCGCTGAGTCTTCATGAGATCGAGGCGACGGTCATCGTCGCCCCGCCGGGGCCGGGCAATCTCGCCGAGTCGCTGCTGGGCAAACTGCATTATCTGCGGGATGATGAGCTCTCCGCCGCGGGGCTGATCATGCTCGGCTCAGGTATCCTGCTGGGCGTGATCGCCGGGGCTTGCTCATCACGGACATTCGAGGCGCTGCGTCGCATGGCACCGGCCACGATGCCCGCGATCACCGCCCTGCTGCTCGCGGCGTGCGGGCGCGACCCGTCGCTGGCCGAGCCCATCCGGCCCATCGCTGTGTTCGGCGGCGTGAGCGGGCCGAACATCGGCGAGATCGGGGACGAGCCGACGCTGATCTACCCGCGCGCCATCGACAGCGACGGCGAGCACCTCTGGATCGCCGACAAATCCGGGTGGGTCACCGGGAGCACGCTCGACGGCGTGACCATCGCGCGGTGGAAACTCCCGAGCATCGAGAAGGGATTCCCCGTCGGGCTGACCATCGGGCCCGACGGGCTGATCTACATCGCCGATACGCACATGCACCGCGTGGCGGTCTATCGCCCGACCGGCGACACCGGCGAGCTCGTGCGCACCTTCGGCGAACTGGGAGAGGGCCCGGGGCAGTTTATTTATCCGACGGATGTCGCGATCGTTCCCGCGTCCGATGGTGTCACGCCCGAACGCTTCTACATCAGCGAGTACGGCGGCAACGACCGCGTGAGCGCGTTCGACGCCGAAGGTTCGTACCTCTTCTCCTTCGGCGCACCGCGCGACCGGGCGGCAGACGGCCAGATCGTCCTCAACCGGCCGCAATCCATCGTGTACGACCCCGCGCGGCGCGAGCTCATCGTCGCGGACTCGATCGATCATCGGCTCGGCCGGTTCACGCTCGACGGTGAGTTGATCGCGTGGATCGGCGCCGAGGGCGGCGCGCCGGGGGAGGGCGCGGGCGAGTTCCGGTATCCCTACGGCCTGTCGATGCGTCGGGACGGCACGCTCGCGGTCGCGGAGTTCGGCGGATGCCGCGTCCAGATCATCGACCCCGAGACCGGTCGCGGGCTGGGCCTGTACGGCACGCCGGGGCGGGGCGAGGGCCAGCTGGTGGCGCCGTGGGGCGTCGCGACGGCGGGGCGTGATGTTTTCGTCCTCGACTCGGGCAACAACCGGGTGATGCGGTTCCGCCCGGAGCGTGCCGCGCCGGGGGTGGCGTCGCGATGATCATCGGGCCTGTTCAGTTCGATGCGCCGATCTGGCTCCTGCTCATCCCGGTGACCTTCGCGCTGACGGTCTGGTGGGGGCGCAAGTCCCTGACAGGCATGGGAACGGTGACGCGCCGGGTGGCGCTGGCCGTCCGGCTGATCGTGCTGGCGGCGCTCATCGGCGCACTGGCCGAACCGCAGTGGCGGCTGGTGTCGAAGGATGTCGCTTCGATCATGGTGATCGACAAGAGCCGTTCGATCCCGTTGGGCGTGCATGACTGGCTGCACGGCTATGTGGCCGAGGCGATGGAGGGGGCCAGGACATCGGATCGGCTCGGGGCGGTGACGACCGCCGCCGATGCGCTGACGCAGTCGCTCCCGGAGCCGGTGCCGGCGAGCCCGGCGGATGTCCGCGCCAAGCTCGAGGGCGGCAGCGCGATGATCGGGCTGGAGTCGGCGACCGACCTGGCCGCGGGCGTGCGGCTGGCGATGACGATGATTCCCGACGACGCGGCCGGGCGCGTGACGCTGGTGAGCGACGGGAACGAGACGCAGGGGAGTCTGCTGTCGGCGGCGCGGGCCGCGGCCGCGGCGGGTGTGCCGATCGATGTGCTGCTCGTGGATTACAAGTACGACAACGAGGTGATCTTCGACGGGCTCTACGCGCCGGCGACAGCGCGCAAGGGCCAGACGATCAATGTCCGTATGTCGATCACGGCCAAGGAGGAGACGGTCGGTGAGGTGTCGCTGGTGATGGGCGACCGGCCGGTGGACCTCTCGCCGGACGATCCCACGACCTACGGGCAGGTGTACAAGCTGGAGAAGGGGCCGAACACGCTGCTGGTGCCGGTGACGGTGACGCGGGCCGGCGCGCAGGAGTTCCGGGCGTTTTTCACGCCGCTCGACGCGTCGACGGACACGATCGCCGAGAACAACGCCGCGGCCGGCGTGACCTTTGTCGCCGCCGAGGGGCGTGTGCTGCTGCTGTCGGACGATCCGGCGGCGGCGCAGCCGCTGTCCGAGGCGCTGGACTCGGCGCGCATCGCGGTGGACCTTCGGCGGACGGTCGAGGCGCCGCGTTCGCTCACCGAGCTCCAGGAGTACGACGCCGTCGTGCTCATGGACGCCCCGGCGTACTCGTTCGATTTCGCGCAGCAGAAGGAGCTGGCGGCGTATGTGCGCGACGCCGGCGGCGGGCTGGTGATGATCGGCGGGCCGGACTCGTTCGGCGCCGGCGGCTGGATCGGCTCGCCGGTGGCGGAGGTGCTGCCGCTGCTGCTGGAGCCGCCGGAGAAGCGGAATATCCCCAAAGGCGCGCTGGCGCTCATCATGCACTCGATCGAGATCCCCAACGGCGTCTTCCTGGGCAAGCAGACGGCCAGGGCCGCGGTCGGCGCGTTGTCCAGCCGAGACGAAGTCGGTGTTCTTGAGTATTCGTGGTCCGCGGGCGGCAACGGGATCCGCTGGGTGTACCCGATGCAGGAGAAGGGCGACGGGGGCGCGGCCAACGCGGCGATCAACAACATGCAGTTCGGGGACATGCCCGACTACGACGCGCCGATGCAGATGGCCCTCACCGGGCTTCAGGGCGCCAAGGCCGGGCAGAAGCACCTCATCCTGATCACCGACGGCGACGCCAGCGCCCCCGCGACGGCGCTGGTCCAGAAGTATGTCGCGTCGAAGATCACCGTGACGACGATCTGCGTGGATCCGCACGGCGGCGCGAATGATGTCGCCAAGATGAAGGCCCTGGCCAACGCGACCGGCGGGCGCGACTACCTCATCTACAGCCAGAGCGGCAACGGGCTGGCCGCGCTTCCCGAGATCTTCATCAAGGAAGCCCAGACCGTGAAGCGGTCGCTCATCTGGGAGGGCGAGCCCTTCAATCCCAAGGTGACCAACGGCGCCGCCGAGCCGATGCAGGGGATCGGCGCGACGCTCCCGGCGATGCGGGGGTATGTCGTCACTGCCGACCGTGAGGGGCTGGCGCTCACGACGGCCCGCACGGCGACCGATGACCCGCTCGTCGCGCAGTGGCAGCACGGGCTGGGGCGCGCCGTGGCGTTCACTTCCGACGCGGCGGCACGATGGAGCCCGGCGTGGACGGGGTGGGGTCAGTACAAGCAGTTCTGGGAGCAGCACATCCGATGGGCGATGCGGCCCGCCGGGGCCGCGAACCTCAGCGTCGCCACCGAGACCCGGGGAGACACGACGCATGTGATCGTCACCGCGCTCGACAGCGCCGGCGACCCGATGAACTTCGCGATGTTCCGCGGCACGGCCGTGGACCCCAACCTTGAAGCGCAGGCGATCGAGCTGACGCAGACGGCGCCCGGCCGCTACGAGGGCGACTTCGACTCGGGCAAGCCCGGCACGCACATCGTCACGCTGCACTACGACGCGCCGGGCGTCGGCGGCGCCGAGGCGGAGCCCGACCGCGGGTCGGTGCAGGCGGCGGTGCTGAGGCCGTACCCCGATGAGTACCGCGCTCTGGAAGACAACCGGGCGCTGCTGCAGCAGGTCGCGGACCTGACGGGCGGGCGCGTCCTGCCATTCGAGCCGGAGGATGCCGACCTGTTCTCGCGCGAGGGGCTCAAGATGCCCGTCTCGCTGCGGTCGATCTGGCTGGCGGTGGCGCTGGCGTCGCTGGGGCTGTTCCTCGTGGATGTGGCGGTCCGGCGCGTGCGGATCGACATCCCGGCGATCCTGGCGTGGGCTCGGGGGCTGTTCCGCAAGAAGCAGTCCGGCGCGACGCAGGTCGATGCGCTGCGCGCGGCCCGGCAGTCCACGAAGCAGAAGCTCGCCGAGCGTGCCGCGTCGGGCGAGGTGCGTGTCAAAGACGATCCCGGCGCCTGGTCGGTGGACACGGCCCGGAAGTTCGAGGCGGGCGCGGAGTATCTCAAGAAGCCCGCGCGGAATGTCACGGACGCTCCGGCGCCGATCGTCGATAGGCGTCAAAAGGACGCGGAAATGCAGCGGCCCGGCGAAAAGGGCAAAGGCGATGAAGAGGGCGGGATGTCCCGCCTGCTGGCGGCCAAGAAGCGGGCGCAGGACCAGATGAAGGACGAGGACAAGAAGAACTGAGTCGCCCCGAGCGGCGAATGGAGTTGTTGAAATGGCGATGAACGAGAACGCGATTACTCCTGACGAAGTGAAGGCGAAGTGCGCCGAGTTCCGGGCTGTCTTCGGGGGCCTGCGCGACGAGATCGGCAAGGTCATGGTCGGGCACCGCGAGATCATCGACGGCGTGCTGATCGGGCTGTTCACCGGCGGGAACATCCTGCTCGAGGGCGTGCCGGGCCTCGGCAAGACGCTGCTCATCCGCACGCTGGCGCAGTCGCTGAGTCTGGAGTTCAGCCGTATCCAGTTCACGCCCGATCTCATGCCCGCGGACATCGTGGGCACGAATATCGTCACCGAGGACCCGTCCACCGGGCGGCGGCAGTTCGAGTTCCAGAAGGGCCCGATCTTCGCGCAGGTGGTGCTGGCCGACGAGATCAACCGCGCCACCCCCAAGACGCAGTCGGCGCTCCTCGAAGCCATGCAGGAGAAGACCGTCACCGTCGCCGGCGAGCACTACAAGCTCGAGCAGCCGTTCTTCGTGATGGCGACGCAGAACCCGATCGAGCAGGAGGGCACCTACCCGCTGCCCGAGGCGCAGCTGGACCGTTTTCTGTTCAAACTGGTCGTCGGGTACTCGCAGCTCGAGGACCTCATGACGATCCTCGACCGCACGACCGGCGGCGATCACCCGACCGTCCGCCCGCTCATCGACGGGCCGAAAATTCTCCAGTGGCAGCAGTTCGTGCGCAACGCGATCGTCGCGCCGCATGTCAAGGAGTATGTCGCCCGGCTGGTGCTGGCGACGCACCCCGAGGGGCGGTTCGCGCCCGAGATCACCAACCGCTACATCCGGGTCGGTTCGTCGCCCCGTGGCGCTCAGGCGCTCATGCTGGCGGGCAAGGTCAAGGCGCTGACCGACGGGCGCTACCATGTGTCGTACAAGGACATCACCGAGATCGCGGCCCAGTGCCTGCGCCACCGCCTCGTGCTGAACTTCGAGGCCGAGGCCGACCGCATCGATCCGGACATGATCGTCGACTCGATCGTCAAGGCGACGCCGCACGAGCCGGTGATGATGGGGGCGCGGGGATGAGTAAAGCCATCACCACTTTCTTATTTGTCGTGTTAGCAATCGCAATGGCGGGATGCGCCAAGACCATCACGACGCCGGGCGGCATCCCCGATGTCGTAGCAGTCGATATCCCGGGCCTGGCAGGAGTATGGGAGCCCGATCCGCAGCATCCGAGCTACGGCACCCGGGACCTTCCCATGACATTTCGCCGTTTGGGACATGGGAAGTACGAGGTGTCGATGACCTTCGATGACGCTGTCAGGACTTCAAGAGCGGTCGCGTTTGATTGGTCTGAGAGGACTTACATCGAGTTTGATTTTCCCTCGCAGGAAGATGAGGACCCTGTTCACACACTCGCATACGGGGTCGCTGAGGTGTCCGACGATCGACTCAGGTTGGCTTTCGCATTGATGTATTTCTCACCAGCATGGCGATTGGACTACTTCGCGGATCACTTTGGTTTTCCCGCTGAAGAACCCGTGCCTCCTCAACGACGCGCGGAGGTTGTTGCGGCGTTTGTTGATGATGCGATCAAAAATAGTGGCGATGACGATATCTATCTGGTTCGCGTGAAGTGAATGCTACGCACCTCCTCCCCAACCCGGCCCCGCTCGCTGGACGAACTGCTCGACGGCCCGCTCGTCGCCAAGCTCAACCAGCTCGACATCACCTCCAAGAAGGTGTTCCAGGGCAAGGTCAAGGGCGAGCGCCGATCCAAGCGGCGCGGCCAGTCGGTCGAGTTCGCCGACCACCGCCAGTATGTCGTCGGCGATGACCTCCGCCGGATCGACTGGAACATCTTCGGGCGGCTCGACCGGCTCTTTCTCAAGCTCTTCATGGAGGAGGAGGACCTGTCGCTGCACATCGTGCTGGACGCCAGCGAGTCGATGGGCACGGGGGAACCGGAGAAGTTCCTGTTCGCGCAGAAGGCCGCGGCCGCGCTGTCCTATATCGGGCTGGTCAACATGAACCGCGTCGCGGTCACGGCGCTGGCGGGCGACGACTCCGAGGCGGCCGACCCCGCGGCGATCCCGACGATCCGCAATCTGCGGGGTCGCCGGCGCGTCAGCGAGGTGGGGCGGTTCCTGACCTCGCTCGACCCGGTGGGCAAGATGCGGTTCGATGCCGCGGCCAAGCGGATCGCGCTGGCGCGTCAGGGCAAGGGCGTGATGGTGGTGATCTCCGATTTCTTCTTCAAGGAGGGGTACGAGCAGGGGCTGCGGTACCTCGTGGGCCGCGGGTACGACATCGTGCTGATCCAGGTGCTCAGCCCGCAGGAGGTCGATCCGCCGCTGGGCGGCGATCTGCGGCTGCGCGATGTCGAGGACGCCGACATCACCGAGGTGACGATCAGCGCGCCGTTGCTCAAGCGGTACAAGGCGAACCTGACGGCGTACTGCGACGGGCTGCGCGATTTCTGCGCGCGGCGCGAGATGGTTTTGCTGACGATGCAATCCGACACGCCGATCGAGACGCTGCTGCTCGACTATCTGCGCCGACGGGGGGTGCTGCGATGAACTGGCTCACCCCCGGGCTCGCGGGCATCGCCGCGGCGATCGCGGTGCCGTCGCTGCTGATCCTGTACTTCCTCAAACTGCGCCGGCGCGACATGGAAGTCTCCACGACGCTGCTGTGGAAGAAGACCATCCAGGACATCCAGGCCAACGCCCCGTTCCAGAAGCTCCGCCGGAACATCCTCCTGCTGTTGCAACTGCTGGCGCTGGGCGCGGCGCTCGTCGCGATCGCCCAGCCGCAGATGACCGGCGCCTCGCCGCCCGCCAACCGCACCGTCATCATCATCGACCGCTCGGCGAGCATGTCCGCGACCGATGAGACCATCGACGGCCGGACCGTCACCCGGCTGGAGAAGGCCAAGGACGAGGCGATCAAGGTCGTCGCGGCCATGCGCGACGGCGGCGTGCTCAATCCCAAGGGGGGCGATCAGGCGATGGTCGTCGCCTTCGCGCAGAACGCCGAGATCGTCCAGCCCTACACCGCGAGCAAGGCCCGGCTGGAGGAGGCGATCCGCTCGATCGAACCGACCGACGAACCCACCGACTTCACCGATGTCATGCGCGTCGCCGGGCCGTTCATCAAGCCGTCGACGATCAAGATCGAGACCGGCACCGGGCGCGATGATGCGCAGTACCTGCCGGGCGCGCCGGTAGCCCTCTTTTCCGACGGCGCGATCGGGCACCTCGACGCGGTCGAGAAGCACCCCGAGTCCGAGTTCCGCTATACGACGGTCGGCGGGGCCGCCGATGCGCTGGCCAATGTCGCCATCACCGCGCTTGGGGCCGAACGCTCCTACGACCGCCCCGAGCGCATCAGTGTGTTTGTCGGGCTCCAGAGCACCGACACCGATCGGCGGACGGTGGATGTCGAGTTCGGCATCGACGGCGCGATCGGCATGGTCAAGTCCGCGACGCTTCCCGCGGCCACGGAGGCGGAGCCGGGGCGTGGGGGCGTGGTCTTCGCGCTGGACCGCACCGAGGCCGCGATCATCACGGTGCGCATCCCATCGAACGACGCGCTGGTGTCCGACAACACGGCGCGGCTGATCATCCCGCCGGCCAAGCGGCTCTCGGTGGCGCTGGTCACCTCGGGGAACTACTTCCTGAAGTCCGCGATCGGCGCGATCGGGGTTTCGGAGGTCACGACGATCACCAGCGCCGACTTTCTGCGCCTCCGCGATGCCGGGCAACTGTCCGACCACGATGTCTATGTGCTGGACAACTGGCTCCCCGACCTGATCCCCGCCCCCCCTACTCCCCCCACCCCCTCCGCTTCCGCGGACGCGCCGGCGGACGGGGACGCCGCGGAGTCGGCGGAACGCGGCACGGGACAACTCCCGCCGGGCAATTACCTCATTATCGGCAAGACACCCGACATCACGGGGCTGACACCGTCGTCGCAGACGCTCAAGACGACCGGCATCGTCGACTGGGACCGCGATCACCCGGCCCTGCGGTTTGTCTCGCTGTCGTCGCTGGTCATCGGAAACGCGCCGGTCGTCGAGGCGACGCGCGATGTCACCGTGCTGGCGACTTCCGGCGCGGGGCCGGCGATCGTCGATGCATCCCGCGGATCGGCGCACGCGCTCGTCGTCACCTTTGATGTCACCCGTTCGACCTGGCCGCTGGACGCCGGGTTCATCGTGTTCCTGGGGCAGGCGATCCGTTTCCTCGGCGACGAGGGCGGGTCGACGGGGGCCGCGGCGCTCCAACCCGGCCAGATTCTCACCGAGCGTTTGCCCGACGGCGTCGGCGAGGCGCGTCTTCGTTCCCCCGACGGGGCCGAGGTGACGCTCCGCGCCGGGGCCGACGGGCGCGTCAGCTTTGGTCCGATCGAGACCGTCGGGCTGTACACCCTGTCATGGGCGGGCCAGCCCGGCCCGCAGGACCCCGTGATCAACGGCCGGCCCACGCGGACGATCGCGGTAAATCTCGCCGACGCGGAGGAGTCCCGGATCGCCACCGAGACACAATTGACCCTGCCGACCGGAAAGGTGACGGCCTCGAATGCCAACAACACCCCGGAGAAGCGCCAGCGTCGGCTCTGGCCGTGGATTCTACTGGGCGCGATCGGTGTGCTGATGCTCGAGTGGTTCGTCTACAACCGAAAGGTCCATCTGTGATCGGCGCACGTTGTGCTTCGGTCCTCACGAAGACTCTGGCCGCGATCCTGGTGCTGCTGTGCGTGCGGATCACCGCGGGCCAGAGCCCACCCGCGCCCGACGACCCGCGCCCCAACTTCACGGCGATCTTCGGGCTTGGCCGTTTGATGATGCCCGAGCGGTGGAACGCCGTCCGCATCGAGGTCTCCGGCGGCGCTGTTCCGTTTGATGGAATGATCCGCGTCGCCGTCGAAAGCGGCGCCAGCACCGAATTGGTCGCGACCGCGCCCTTCGGCGCGACGCCCGGCAAGACGACCTTTGTCGACCTGGCCGTCCCCTTGAACGCGGTGCAGAACTACGGCGATGACCGCCGGCGAGTCTCGATCGAGCTCCTCGACAACCGCGGCAGGCGCTTCCGCGCCGCCGAGTTCACCGCCGACGGCCGCGGCAACACCGTCCCCTTCAACGCGACCCCGCTTGGAGCGAACTCGAAGACCGTTCTGGCCGTGGGAACGATGTCGCTGCGGCGCGCGCACGACTCGTGGGCATTCGGCCCCGGCGCGGATGAGCGATGGAGCATGGTGTCGGTGGGATACGACCTGCCCGAGAGTCTGCCGACGGTCTGGATGGCCTACGACGCGTGGGAGACCGTCGTGCTCACCCCTGACGCGGCACTCCGGCTCGACGGTGCGCAGCGATCGGCGCTCGCCGAATGGGTCGCGGCGGGCGGATCGATTGTCCTCCTCGTGGACGCGGCACGCGCCGACCTCGGCTGGCTGCTCGGAGAGATGACCGTGGAATTGATCCCCGGTCCGACCGAGGGCCGCGTGAAGTTTGGGTTGACCACGGAGGGTGAGTTTCGCGGCTGGACGATCCGGGATCTGGAGCCGCCGGCCGGCGCCGGGATGCGCACCGACGAGCCGGGCGCTCGGGGTGTCGGCGCGATCGCTGAGGGCATTCTCGGCGGGGGGTGGGTCACACTCATCGTCGATGACCCCATTGACATCTACCCGTGGGGCGAACCCGGGGCCCTGTGGCGGGAAGTGCTGAGCGTTTCGATGAGCAGTGAATGGCCCGTAAGAGTCGATCCGTGGAACTCGATGGCGAGCGAGCGGAGACGAGCGACCGACAGCGTTCTGAACATTGCGGCCGCGGGGATGGGTCTGCGATCCGATTTTCCGATTCTCCCGTTCGGCGGCGTGCTGATCACGCTGGCGCTGCTTGTCGGCCCGGTGGACCGGCTCGTCCTGCGCCGGCTGCGGCTGACTCGGTACGCGTGGCTGTCGGCGCTGGTGTGGATCGGCGTCGTCGCGGGGGCGGGTTACATCGCCCCGCGCCTGCTCCGCGCTTCCGACAGCGAGCAGCACCGGCTTGTGGCCACGGACATCAACACTCTGGATGGGCATGCCTCGCGTTCCGGGCTGGTCTCCTTCTTCGCCGGTCGCACCGGGGCGCGATCCGTCGAGGGGGCCGACCCCCGCGCGTGGTGGTCGCGGGCGTCGACCTCGCGCAACCTGTGGGACTCGAGGCCCGTCAGTTCGATCACGCTCTACACCGACCAGCGTCGCGGGTCCACGCCCACCATGCTGCCGATGGGTGTGTGGACGCTCAACTTCCTGATGGATGAGTCGCGGGTCGTCCCCTCGACCTCAGGGCGGCTTGTCCTGAACGAACGGGGCAGGCCGGAGCGACTTGAACTCGAGGGGATCCCCGCCGAGGCGCGGGGCGTGCTCGTCTCGCATGACGCCCGCTCTTACGCCGCGACGCACGACGCGGGCGGTGTGTGGACGCTCGACCACTCCGATCACTCGCTCGCCGACCGGTACGGGCTGGGCCTCTCTGGCGCCGAGTATTGGCCGCACGTCGAGGCGGATCATGGCGCCGATCTGATGTCGCCCGCGCTCTGGCTGCCCGGCGCTTCTCGCCGCGCCCACGCGATCGAGCGCGCCGTCGGCTCGCCTTCGCTCGCGGTGGTGTACGCCACGCTGGTCGACCAGCCGTCGGATGTCTCGGTCACGCTCGGCGGCGAAGCCGAGTCCGACCGGCGTCCGCGCACCGAGGTTGTACGGATGCTGATCCCCGTGGTGACGCAGGAGAATCGACCGTGATCGAGATGAAGGGCGTCACCGTCCGCTACGGCAAGCTCACAGCGCTGGACAACCTGACGCTCTCCCTCCCGCCCGGCGAGGTCTACGGCTTCATCGGCCCCAACGGCGCCGGCAAATCCACCACCATGAAGGTCCTGGCGTGTCTCATCCGCGCCGACTCGGGCTCGGCGAGCGTGGACGGGCGGGATGTCCGCGCCCACGCCTCGCACATCCGGCGCGTCGTCGGCTACATGCCCGACTTCCTGGGTGTCTACGACGACCTGACCGTCGATGAGTACCTCCAGTTCTTCGCCGCGGCGTTCGAGGTCCCCCGCTCCAAGCGCCGCGCGCTCGTGGACGGCGTGCTGGAGCTCACGGACCTCACCGAGAAGCGGGACTCCATGGTCGACGGCCTCTCCCGGGGCATGCAACAGCGACTCGGCGTGGCGCGCGTCCTCATCCATGATCCCAAGGTGCTGCTGCTCGACGAGCCCGCCTCCGGGCTCGACCCGCGGGCCCGGATCGAGATGCGTTCGTTGCTCGTCGAACTCCGCACGATGGGCAAGACGATCATCGTCTCGTCGCACATTCTCTCGGAGCTCCACGAGATGTGTACCAGCATCGGCATCATCGAGCGCGGCCGGCTCCTGTACTCCGGCTCCCTCGACGAGGCGTTCCGCCAGGCGGGCGTGGGCGAGCGCATCGCGATCCGGATCGAGGGCGACTCCGACCACGCCGAACGCGTGCTGCGTGGAATTGAGCGGGTCGCGGAGGTCCGGCGCGAGAACGGCGAGCTGCTGGTCGATCTCCTGCCCGGCGGGAATGGCCATCACGATCTGATCGCGCGGCTCGTCCACGCTGGGCAGCGCATCGACGCCTTCCGGCCCATCTCGACCAAGCTCGAGGATGTGTTCCTCCGCCTCACACAGGGCAAGGTGCAATGAGCGACGCCTCGTCCAGTCACCTTGCCGGACGATTCTGGCGCGCCGTCCGCCCGGACCGGGCGCTCTTCGGCCCGGTCTTCGCCAAGGAGACCATCGTCTCCGGCCGGCGCGCTTCCACCTACTGGATGCGCGGCCTCTTTGCGCTGCTGATCGCGGTCGTCGTCACGCTCTTTCTGTGGGGTCACTGGTCGGGGTTGGAGCACCGGGGCCCCGCCGAGCGGCTTCAGGGGATGCAGGGCGCCGGGCCGCAACTCGCCTGGTTCATCGTCTGGTTGCAGTTCATCGTCGTCACACTGATCGCCCCCGCCCTCACCGCGGCGTGCATCAGCGAGGAGCAGTCGAACCGCACGCTCGCGGCCCTGATGACCACCCCCATGAGCGCCGCGCAGATCGTCTTCGGCAAGCTCAGCAGCCGGATGATGCAGGTGTTCATCCTCGTGCTCCTCTCGATTCCCGCCCTCCTGCTGCTCCGGCTGCTCGGCGGCCTGGAGACCGAGGCCGTGATCGCGGGTGCCGCGGTCACGCTCTCGACCGCATTCTTCGCGGCGTCCGTCGGCCTGCTCCTCTCGATCGTCAACAAGCGCCCGTGGTCGGTCATGGTGCTGGCCGAGGTCATCACGGGGATGTACCTCGTGGGCCCGATGCTCTTGATGCTGCTGTTCGCCGTGCTCACGGGATTCGCGGCCGGCCCCGGCCCCATCTCGCTGCGGACCATTGGAATCCTGGCGCACATCAGCCCGGCGATCGCACTGTTCATCAACAGCATGGCGGGCTCCGGCGCGCCGCTGCCGATGGACCCGCGTCTGGCGTGGATCAGCGCCTCGGGCGTGACCGTCCTCGTCGGGCTGCTCATCTGCCTGCTGGGTGTGTCGCTCACCCGGCGGTCGATGCGCGCCGAGATGCGTGGGTCGGTCCGGCCCGATCGCCGGGTCAAGAAGCCCCGCCGACAATCCACTCCAGATGTGACGCCCGGCGCGGCTGTTGAGGAACGCTCACGCGCCTCCCGGATGGTGAGCAACGATCCGATCTTCTGGCTGGAGATGCGGACGCGCTGGGTCGGCAACAAGTGGGCCGCGGGCGTGCTCATTGTGCTCGTGATCGGGTTCCTCGGCTGGGTGTACTACACGGCGTGGGCGGACCGGGAGTGGAGCACGCTGCACACCATCATCTTCTTTCTTCTCGGCTTGGCGCAGATGCTTATGGCGATTGTCATCACGACATCGCGCATCAGTTCGGAGCGGCAGAAGCGCACCTGGGATGTTCTGCTGGCGACGCCTATCCCGGCGTGGCGCATCGTTATGGGCAAGCTCATGGCCGGGCTTGCCCGGTTGTCGCCGATCCCCCTATTGCTCGGCGCGCACTTCGTCATCTTCTCGCTGCTAGGATCGGTGCGCTGGTACACCACGATTGAACTGCTGATGCTCATGGGGTCGTGGTCGGTGTTCCTGGCATCGATGGGGCTGTTCTGGAGCTCGATGTTCCGCAAGCCGATCGCCGCGAGCGTTGCGAACCTGGTGTCGGCCGCGGGACTGTGGCTGGCCGCCCCGTTGTTCGTCCTTATCTTCTTCGGCGGTATCTTTGAGATCGAGACCGACCAGTACTACGCGTTCAAGGCGCTCGTCCTGATCAATCCGCCCTACATGGCGTTCGAGTCGCTCCAGGGAGGACTCGAGCACGACGCCCTGTTTGGTTCGGCCTTCAACGGCCGGGACGAGTACAGCTTTATGAACCACGAGATGAGCCCGCAGGCGTTCATGGCCCTGGTCGTCGGCTCCTGCGCCGTCGCGATGGCCCTCTCGACCCTGGCCGTGGCGGCGACGGCCGCGCGGGTCCGCATGATGCCCCGACGCGCCTGACGACCTACAATCGGGCCATGATTGTCACCGTCAACGGGCAGCCCGAAACCATCGAAGACCGCGCCTCGGTCGCGCGCCTGCTCGAACTCCACAAGCTCGCCGGTGTCCCCTGCGCCGTCGAGGTCAACAAGTCCATCGTCCCCCGCAAACGCCACGACGAGCACACCCTCCGCGACGGCGACCGGGTCGAGATCGTCACGCTCGTCGGCGGCGGCTGACCCTTATCACGCTCGCGAACACCCCATGACCACGACTCCCACGACCACGACGACCGCCGCCGAATCCGGGACCGCCCCCTTCCGCATCGCCGGACGGTCATTCACTTCCCGGCTCATCGTCGGCACCGGCAAGTACGCCGACTACCCGACCATGCAAAGGGCGCTCGACGCCTCGGGTGCGGAGGTCGTCACGGTCGCGGTCCGGCGCGAACGGCTCGTGAATGATCGCGGCCAGTCCCTGCTCGAGTTCATCGACACCTCGCGCTACACCATCCTGCCCAACACCGCGGGCTGCTTCACCGCCGAGGACGCCGTCCGCGTCGCGCGGCTGGGGCGCGAGATCCTCGATCAGATCGGCAACCCTGGCGCATCGTGGGTCAAGCTCGAGGTACTCGGCGACAAGAAAACGCTGCTGCCCGACCCTGTCGGCACTCTCGAGGCCTGCGGTCGGCTCGTGGCCGACGGATTCGAGGTGCTCTGCTATTCCAGCGACGACCCGATCATCGCTCGACGGCTCAAGGACGCGGGCGCCGCCAGCGTCATGCCCGCCGGCTCCCCCATCGGCTCGGGCCAGGGCGTGCTCAACCGCAACAACATCGTGCTCTGCCTCGACGCCCTCAAAGACGGCGACCCGGCGTACCCAGTCGTTCTGGACGCCGGCGTGGGCAGCGCCTCGGATGTCTCGGTGGCGATGGAGCTTGGGTCGGACGCCGTGCTGCTCAACACCGCCATCGCGCACGCGAATGACGCGGTGATGATGGCCCACGCGATGCGCCACGCCTGTATCGCCGGGAGGCAATCGTACCTGGCCGGGCGGATTCCCAGACGGCTGTACGCCAGCGCGTCCAGCCCGTGGGAGGGCGTGATCTCGTACATCCCCGGCGAGTGAGGCGCTAGGCCGGGCGCACGCCCCGGTAGAACATGTCGACTCGCTCGGCCTGCTGGCGGCGGACCGAGTCCAGCGTCAGCTTCGGGATCCGCCAGCGCGCCTGCTCCTCGGGCGTGTTGGAGCAGTGCTCGAGCATGCAGTGGTAGAGCAGCTTGAAGGCGTCCCGCGGCTGGCGCATCTGCTCGAGCGCATCGACGATGTCGGCCCGCGTCACATCCTCGTCAAAGAGGTCCGACACGCTCATCGCCGGCGCTTCGGCGGCGCGGCACGCGTGCAGCCGCGCGTTGCACAGGTCGTAGAGCGTCGCGCCCGTCCACGCCAGCCGCTCGATCATGTTCTGCTTGTCCAGCCGCGCTTCCTGGAAGAAGCCCGCCCGCTCGCGGAACAGTTCGTGGCGAAGCTCGATCGGCATCAGCAGTTTGAACCCGATGCCCTCCTGCTGGAGGAACTTGTTGTTGAGCATCGGCCAGACCACCGCGCGCATCCGCGCGGGGTCGCCCGAGACCAGCGTCGGCTCGTCCAGCCGGTCCATCAGGACCAGGACACCCGGGAACCCCAGGCCCGCGGCCGCGAGTCGCAGTTTGCCCAGCAGCGCGTACCGGGTGTCGTCGGAGTCGGTGAGCGGCAACGCCGAGCGATCGCGATCGCGCGGATGGACCATCTCCATGGCCGACGCCAGCCCCTCGGCGCCGCGGGGCGCGCTGCGGAGCTGCCGGGCCAGCCGCCTGCCCAGGCGCATGATCGCCCACCGGTCCCAGAACGCCCACTTGAAGAGCGGGATCGCCCAGAGCACGATCGCCGCGCCGTACGCGTACATCACCGCCCGCGCGGGCAGGGGATCGGGCGTCCACTTGAAATGCGCGTACGCGACCGCGGCCGGGAGGATCCAGCCCAGCACGCACGCCGCACGCCACCACATCGCCGAGGTGTTCCGGCGCAGCCGGAGCCGCTTGCGGAGCGTCTTCATCCGCAGGCGCGTGTCGCCGGACAGGTCGTACATCGCCGCCAGCAGGTACAGGTCTCGCCGGGCCTCGATGGGCGCCGAACGGGCGCGCTGATGCATCTCCCGCGCTCCGGGCGACATCAGCGCATCGACCAGCGGTGTGACCGCGACATGGAGGATGCCGTCGATGTGATCGACCAGCCGGATCCCTTCGAGCACACGCAGCAACTCCCCCGGTGTCGCCGCGCCGGCGACCAGACCGCTCCGCTCGGCGATGCGGTCAAGGAACGGGTTCAGGTCGTCGTAGGCGACCAGCAGCACGCGCTCGGATGGCGTTGACTCGTTGTGGCGTCGCACCCGATCGGCGATCTGCAGCCGGATCGCGGTCTTGCCCGAGCCCTTCTCGCCGAACACGATCGCGGTGGATGGGCGGGCCGGGTCCCCGAGGATCTTCTCGAAATCCGGGTGCGTCGTGGTGCCCGAGCCGAGGCGCGCGAACACCGAGTCGTGCCGCGCCTCTTCGGCCCGGAACGGGTTCTCCACGATCGCCCAGTGGTCCAGAAATGTGGTGAGGTTCATTCGCCCGCCGCTCCGTGCGTCATCAGTGATCGACCCGCTTGCCGAGCATCGGCGTCACCCGCGCCAGGGCCCGCTCCATCGTCGCGTTGTCGCGCGCCTCGAGATTCAGTCGCAGCAGGGGCTCGGTGTTGCTCTTGCGGACATTGCACCACCAGCCGTCGGCGCCGAAGCGGTCGATCGTCACGCCGTCGAGGTGATCGATCCGGGCGCCGTCGCCGCCGCAGGCCTCCTCCAGCGCCCGCAGGGCGCCGTCCTTGTCCTCAACCTCGAAGTTGATCTCGCCGGACTGGTGGAAGCGCGAGATCGGCGCGATGATCCCGCTCATCGGTTTGCCGGCCTTCGCATAGGCCGTCAGCAGCACCGCCAGCGCGATGGCGCCGGAGTCCGCGAAGAAGTTGTCGCGGAAGTAGAAGTGGCCGCTGAGTTCGCCGCCGAACACGCCGCCGGTCTCGGCCAGATTCGCCTTCATGAACACATGCCCGACACGCGATCGCACCGGCCGGCCGCCCGCCCGCTGGATGTCCTCCTCGACCGACTTGCTCGACCGCAGGTCGTACACGACCGCCGATCCCTTGCTCGACGCCAGGAAGTGCGCACCGAGGAACGCGGTCAGGTGATCGCACCCGACGATCCCGCCGGTCTCATCGACGACCATCAGCCGGTCGGCGTCGCCATCGAAGCACACGCCGAAGTCCGCCTTCTTCTCCACGACGAGCCTCCGCAGATCGCGCAGGTTCGCGGCCACCAGCGGATTCGGCTCGTGGACGAATTCGCCCTTGGAGTTGTCGAAGTACAACTCGACGATCTCAAGCCCGGGGATACCCGAGCCGTTCTTACCGAAGACTTTGGGAGTCATCGTCCCGGCCATGCCGTTGGATGCGTCCACCGCCACACGGATCTTCTTCCCGCCGGTGTCCACAAACTTCAGCACATGCGCGCGGTACGCGTCCCACAGGTCGCGCTTCTCGACGCTCCCGGCACCCTTGCCCTTGAGGCCGGTATCGACTGTGGCGGCGATCTCGCGCACCCGTGAGAGCCCGGTCGCCTCGCCGACCGGCTTGGCCTGACGGCGCGACACCTTGAATCCGTTGTACTGCGGCGGGTTGTGGCTCGCCGTCACCTGCACGCCGCCGGCGCACCCGAGGTGATTGATCGCGAAATACACGAAGGGCGTGTCCACCAGCCCGAGGTCGATCACGCTCGCCCCGCCGTCGAGCAACCCGCGGCACAGGGCGTCCCGCAGTTTCGGGCTGCTCTTGCGCATGTCGTGGCCGACGCAGATCGTCCGGCCCATCGGGCTGGCGTCACCGGCCGCACGCGACTCCTCCAGCAGCAGTGTCGCCACGCCAAAGCCGATCTGCCACGCCAAGCTCTCGTTGAGCGGATCGGGATAGGTCGAGCGGATGTCGTACGCCTTGAAGACTTTGCCGAGCATGTGATCCTCTTCGACTCCTTCCGCGGGCGCTGGCCGCGGCCACAGAATACACCCTCAAGTCCGGCGTGACGGGTTACGGCGCTTTGAGGACCTCGCCCTCGGCCCCGAGCACCCGGACACCGGGCGGGAGCGCCTCGAAGAACACACGCCCGTACCGCGCGGTGGCGATGCGGGGATCGAGCACGACGACGCGCCCCCGATCCGACGCCCCACGGATCAGCCGCCCGAAGCCCTGACGGAATCGGATCACGGCGCGGGGCAGCGAGTCCTCCATGAACGGGTTGCCGCCCCGCGCCTCGATCGCTTCCAGCCGCGCCTGCGTGATCGGGCGGTCCGGGGGATCGAACGGGAGCCGCGTGATGATCACATTCCGCAGGCCGCGGCCCTTGACATCGACCCCCTGCCAGAACGACGCCGTGCCGAACAGCACGCTCCGCTCGTCGAGCCGGAATCGCTCGAGGATCGTGCTGCGCGCGCCGTCCCGTCCCTGCACCATCACCGGGTGGCCCCGGTCCTCGAGCGCCGCACGGACCGCGTCGGCCACTTCGTGCATCGTCCGGAAGCTTGTGAACAGCACGAACGCGCCGCCGTCCGTGGCGCGGACATGCGAGATCACACGCTCCGACAGCGCCCGGACATACTCCGCGGCCCGCGGGTCGGGCATCGTCGGGTCGACATGCAACTCCGCTTGTGCCGCGTGGTCGAAGGGGCTGCCCAGCGCCATCGTCTCGGCCTCATCGCAGCCCAGTCTGGATTTGGCGTGCGCGAACCGTGATGCGCCGGTCCCCGACGCGAGCGTCGCCGAGGTCAGGATGACCGAACGCTCCCCGGTGAACAGGTGCTCTCTCAGGACCGGCGCCACATCGATCGGCGAGCACGCGAATGCCACCCGAGGCGGCCCGTCATCCGGTCCCCGCGCGGCCGTGCCATCGCCCCCCGCCCCGCCGCCCCCCCCACCCTCGACCCAGTACACGCACCCCGGCAGTTCCTGCGCGCAAAGCATCCGCGCCTCGACCGCGATCGCTTCGGCGCGCTCCGCGTACGAATTGAGCTCGAATCGATCTTCCTCCGGCAGTTCCAGTTCGCGCAGCCGGCGCATCGAGAGCGCCACGCGGGCGAAGACATGCGAGATGGAGTCTTCGATCTCATCGGCGCGGTTGACTCGCACCGAACCGCCAACAGCGCCACGCGGGGTCATCCCGCGGAGGGCGGCGAAGAATGTCCTGGCCGCGTCGTGGGCATCCAGCACGAGCCGGATGGTCGAGTCGAGCAGACCGGTGTCCGGGGCGAGCATCGAAGATAAGTACCCGCGGTGCGATGACGGGGCGTAGAGCGTCGAGAGCAGGTGCATCACCCGGCCCTCGCTGATCGACAAGCCGAAGTGCTCGGACGCCACATCCTCGATGTTGTGCGCTTCATCCAGGATGATGTGCTGACAATCGGGCAGGAAGCCGACGCCGCCGGCGCGCAGGGCCAGATCGGAGAAGAACAACGCGTGGTTGCAGATCAGCAGGTCCGCCCGCGCCATACGCTGCCGCGCCTTCTGATAGAAGCAGCGATCGTGCATCGGGCACTTCCGACCCATGCAGTTGCCCGAGTCCGACTGGACCTTGTCCCACACGCCCGGGCGCTCCAGCGTGGGCATGCTCGAGAGCGTTCCGTCCTGCGTGGTGTACGCCCAGTCCTCGACGACATGGAGCGACCGTCGGGCCGCGTCGTTGGTGAAGAGCCGGTCCTGCCGCTTCGAGGCCATCATCAGCCGGCGGATCGAGACATAGTTGCCGCGACCCTTGACCAGTTCCGCGTGCACGCGGCCCCGGTCGTCATCCCCGAGCGCTGCGATAAGCGTCGGCACATCCTTGCGGACGAGCTGCTCCTGCAGTGCGATCGTGTTGGTCGCGACGATGACTCGTTCCCCCCGGGAGAGGATCCGCTCGATCGCGGGGGCGAGGTACGCGAATGATTTGCCGACCCCCGTGCCCGCCTCCACCATGAGGGTCGAACGGCTCTCCATCGCGCGCTCGATCGCGTCGGCCATCTCGACCTGCTGCGGACGGGGCTCGAACCCGCCGCCGAGGGCACGCGCGACGAGCCCGTCGATGCCAAGCCACTTCCCCGCCGACCCGACGACCTCACCCGCGCCCTCACTCACCGCGTCAGCCCCAGCGGGCGGCGTTTGGGCTCGCCGGCCCGGCGCGGATAGTCGCGGGGCGTCGATCGCTCGTGCGTCAGCACCACGATCCGGCCGGTGGGTGTTTCGACCGTGCCGGCGTGGACCGCGTGGAGCAGATGCAGCGCCGGCTTCGCCTCGACGAGCTCCTCGTCGGCGCGTTCGCCCTTGATCAGCAGCACGCGACCGCCGCCCAGTTTCGCCAGCGGAACGGTCAACTCCGCCGCGACCACGATCCGGCCCAGTGCGCGGGCCGTCACCGCGTCGTACTTCTCGCGGTGCGTCCGGTGGTCCTGCCCCGCTTCCTCGGCGCGGAGGTTCTCCACCCGGGCGTTGGCCGTCCCAAGTGCCGCGACCGCGGACTGCAGGAATCTCGCCTTCTTCCCGGTGGACTCGAACATCGTGAACCGCAGCCAGGGCATGCAGATCGCCAGCGGGATCGCCGGCACGCCGCCGCCGCTGCCGATGTCGGCCACCGACCCGCCCTCCTCGATCTCGCTCAGAAGCGGGATGAGCGTCAGCGAGTCGAAGATGTGCTTCATCCACGCCTGCGCGGGATCGGTGATCGAGGTGAGATTGCACTGCTCGTTGGCGGACAGCAGCAGCGCCAGGAACCTGCCGAGCCGCTCGATCTCCCCCTCCTCGAACGACAGCCCGAACCCCTCGGCCGCGCCGAGAAACTCCGCCGTCGGCGCCAGCGCGGCGACATCGATGGTGAACTCGATCGGCGCTCGTTCCTCGCGGCTGGGCATGGCCTGTAGGGTACGCGGCCTCAAGCCCGTTCGCCGCCGAACTCGAAGCTCTCTTTCCACAGGTACGGCGGACGGCGGATCGCCACGCTCATGATCATCCCCACCATCAGGAACCCCATCAGCAGACTCGAGCCGCCGTAGGACACGAAGGGAAGGGTCATCCCGGTGATCGGGAAGAGGCCCATCGTCATCCCCATGTTGATGCTCGCCTGGGTCGCCGTCATGGACGCCAGCCCGATGACCATGAGCCGGCCAAAGCCGTCCTTACACATCACCGCCACCGCCCCGGCCCCGATGACCCACACCCCGTAAAGCGCCAACACGCCCAACGCCCCCAGCAGACCGAACCGGTTCATGATCACGGGGAAGATCATGTCGTTGTGCCGCTCGGGCAGCGCGCTGAAGTAGACCAGGGCGCGGCTCCGCGTCTCCGAGTGCCCGGTCAGGCCCCCGGCGCCACCCAGCGCCCGGGATTGCCAGCCCTGGAAGCCCCGTTCGTCGCGGTGCCGGTCGTCCCCGCGCATGTCGTCGATCACCGCCTGGATCCGCACCACCTGGTGCGGCCGGAGCAGCGGGTACTCGCCCCGCGCCGCGAACACCAGACTCGCGGCCACAATGACACCCGCGAACACCGACCCGGCCGCGCCGGTCAACATCAGGTGCCGCATCTTCGCGCCCGCGGCCACCAGCATCGCCAGCAGCGTCGGCACGAAGAGGAGCGAGGTCCCCAGGTCCGGTTCGATCAGGATCAGGCCGATCGGCACCAGCGCCGCCACGCCAATCACCACCAGCCCCTTGTACTCGCGGTGCCGCCGCGTCCGTTCGAGCGCCTGGGCCACCACCACCACGAAGACGATCTTGGCGAGTTCACTGGGCTGAAAGTCGGCCACGCCCAGATTGATCCACCGGCGCGCCCCGTTGCGGGGCCGGACCAGCGCGTCCGGCACGAACGGAATCAGCACGAAGACGAGTAGCGCCACCGTCAGCGCCGACGCGGGCCAAGCCAGCCGTGCCGCCCAGCGGTAGTGCGGGATCATGACGACGCCCGCCGCGATCACCCCAACCATCGCGAAGATGAGCTGTTTCTTGGCGTACGACGAGATCGCCACATGTTCCAATCCGGAACTGATCGTGATCGCATGGAGGCCGATCACCGTCAGCAGCAGCGAGGACGCCAGCACGAGCCACCCGGGGTTGCGCCACGCGATCCTCGACGGCGTGGTCATCCGAGTCTCGTGCTCGTCATCCTCCTCGCCAGCCCCGTCGCCACCGCCACCGCCGCCGGAGACTACTTTCGTCGGGCGGACCGGCTCGACCTTCCTCCACGCCTCCTTGATCTGCCACAGGTCCCTCACAGGTACCCCTCGGCGATGAGCGCGTGGATCACCTGGTTGGCGATCGGCCCCGACACCCGCGAGCCGCTGCCGGCGTACTCCGTGATCACCGCCACGGCGTAGCGCGGAAGCCCGCCTTCCGGCCCGACCAGCAGGACGAGCCACGAGTGATCGCCGCGCGCCATCAGGACCGGGGGCGACAGCGGGCCTTCCGCCCCGTCGGGGTCGTCGCCGAGGATCGCCGGCGCATCCGCGGTGCCGGTCTTGGCCCAGACGCTCACCCCCGGCGCGTTGAAAATCGGCTCGTTGGTGCCGCTCAAATGCCGCGCCCCGCCGTAGGGCGAGTGCACCACATCGAACAAGCCCTTGAGCGCGGTGTCCACGGCGTCGGGGTCCAGCCGGAGGTTGTTTGTGCGCACGGGCGCATCGCGCACGATCCGCGGCTCGATCTCCAGCCCGCCGCGCGCCAGCGTGCAGAACGCGTTGGCCGCGTGCAGCGGCGTCCATGTCACCGGTCCCTGGCCCATGCCCATCATGATGGCGTCGCTGACTCCAAGGCCGGTCCCGATCTCTCCCGCGAAGGCGCCCCCGCCCATCCCCAGTTCGAATCCGCGTCCGACGCCCAAACGGCGATACCACTCCGTGATGCGCTCCGCCCCGAGTTCGCTTCCGAGTGTGTAGAAATAGATATTGCATGAAACGGCGATTGCCTCGTCGCCGTACAGGCCCCGCTCGAACTGCATCTGATGCGTCAGCCGGCCTTCGTTCTGCTTGTAGATCCAGCAGCGCAGGGCGTTGGGATTATTCGGAAGGAAGTGCCCGTGGCACTCGATCGGCGCCGAGAGCGCGTGCGCACCGCCGGACGCCGCGGCGCAAAGAATCAGCGGCTTGACGATCGAACCGGGCGGGTACGGCTTGGCGATCGCACGGTTCACCCACGGCGCGCGCACAGGATCGTTCCAGACCTCGTCCGCACGCTCGTTCAGGTCGTCACGGGTAAAACTCGGGTTGGAAACCATCGCAAGAATCTCGCCCGTGTCGACATCCAGCACGACCGCGGCTCCGGTCAACTCCGTGCCCAGCGGCAGCGCCAGGCCCTGATTTCCTTCGTGGAAGGGCTGCACCGTCCCCAACCCCACTTCCGGGGCAAGCAGCGCCTGAACCCGCGCCTGGAGCATCACATCGATCGTGAGTTGGACATCCTTGCCGGGGACGGCGGGCTCCACTTCCTCCGCACCGGTGTCGCGATGACTCACTACTCGCCCCCGCAGCCCCCGCAGGCGATCCTCGTACCCTTCCTCCACGCCGTACCGGCCCGTCAGATCGCCGACTTCGTAGAACCCGCGATCGGTTGGGCCCGCGCCACCGAGCGTCCGGGGACGGGAGCGGAGCCGCTCGGCGTCGACCTCGCGCATCCATCCGATGAGGTGCGTCGCCACGCCCCGGACCTGCACGGACTGCACCGGCGAGTTTTCATCGCGGAGCGGGGCGGGGAATGATGACCGATCGATCTCGACCGCGACCGACTCGTAGGGGTACGACCGCGCGCCGGACGGAACGAGCCGCACCCCGGAGAACGACGACCCGATCCGCGAGACCTCTGCCGCTTGTTCGGAGGTCAGCCCTCGCCAGATCGTGTGCAGTGCGTCGGGGGCCTGCTCGGCGACGGGGTCGTTGACATCCAGAAGCGTGGCCTCGGCGCGCAGCGCCCGCTCGGCCTCGAGCCGCCGGGCCCACACCGTCGAAGCGACGCGCTGCACCTCCCGGCGGATCTCGTCGCGACGGACATCGAGCACGGCCCTGTCGGCGCCGAGAACGCGGGCGGTCTCGTCCCAGAACCGCTCGGCACGGTCGGCCATCTCCGGCAGCGATCCGCGCGCGACTTCCTCGCGCTCACCGAACGAGAGTTCGCTCCACCGATCCCGGTTCGCGCGGCGCGCCTCGCGGGCCGCCTCGGTCAGCGCCCAGGTGCCCGTGATCATCTCGTACTCGATCTGCAGATCGAACGCCGGGGCATCCATCGCCAGCACGCGCCCCTTGCGATCAAGAATCCGCGCGCGCACGGTCGGCGTCCATCGTTCGCGGGTGAGGCGCGACTCCGAGGCCCGGAGCAACTCGCCGCCCTCGGTGATGGTCAGTTGCCACGCGCGCGCGCCGAGCACCGAAAGCGCCGCGACAAAGCACGCCGCCAGCAGCGTCACCCGCCGCACAAACATCGAGCCAAACTCAAGCCGGGCATTGTGCACGGAGCGCTTCCCCCGCGCCGCGGGGTCCGTCCCGCGTCGCGCCCCGAATCGTACCGCGCCGCCCCCCTGCCCCTCCGCCCCGAACTGCGATGCCGATGGACCGGGATGACCCCCTACCGCTTGTCGCGCGTGATCTGCGCGTAGGCGTTGTGGTTGTGGATCGACTCGAAGTTCTCGGAGTTGATGGAATACCACGAGATCCGGTCATCCTGATCGAGGATGAGGGCCAGGTCGCGGACGATGTCCTCGACGAACTTCGGGTGGTCGTACGCCTGTTCGGTGACGAATTTTTCGTCCGGACGCTTGAGGACCGCGTACACGGGCGCCGAAGCCGACCGCTCGAGCATCTCGGCCAGGTCTTCGATCCAGACCGTCTCCTTCATCCGGATATTCGCCTCGATCTCGCACCGCTGGTTGTGGGCCCCGTAGGCGCTGATCTCCTTCGAGCATGGGCACAGACTGGTGGCCGGGGCCCTGACGGCCATCTGCAGGTCGGTGTGGGAGTTGGAGTCCACCGAGAAGACGACCTGGTAGTCCATCAGCCCGGGTGCGCCCGTGACCGGCGCCTTTTTCTCGATGAAGTACGGGAACTTGATCTCCAGGTGGGCCTGGGCCGCCTCGAGCCGCTCGCGGATCGCGCCCGCCACGACGCCGATGCAGTCCGGCGAGAGCGGGCGGGCGTACTCATTGAGGACCTCGAGAAATCGGCTCATGTGGGTGCCCTTCTTGTGGTGGGGCAGGGCCACATACATGTTGATCGACGCCACAGTGGACTGCGTCCCCCCCTCGCGGGTCCGCAGCGTCAGGGGGAACGACACATTCTTCACGCCGACCTTGTCGATCGCGATCCGACGGCTATCCGCGAATGATTGCACATCGGGGATCCCGGAGGGCGTGGCGGCGTGGTTGGTCATCTTTCGGGCTCCTCGATCATCGCGTAGCGCCTCCACCGTATACCCCAAACATCACCCGTCCAAATCGGCCCGCTGTGACCCGTGGCGACGGCGCAACAGTAGCGCTTCAGCCAGAGGCATGCAACGAACGGTCAGTATGGGTTCGGAGGGGGACGGCCCTCCGATTCAGGCGGGGGCGTGCTTGTGGTCCATGGCCGGGTCCCAGGACGCCCCGATCGGGTCACCGATGTGCAGGTTCGTGTCGCCGCCCAGCACGAACGCCGCGCCGGCGGAGTGCTGCAGGATGAAGGCCGCCAGCAGTTCATAGTCCTCGGCGCTGTACTCGAGGTCGGCGGGCGA